>JAITJK010000232.1 GCA_031278935.1 Spirochaetaceae bacterium
GTCAAGCTGTTTCACCCGGAAGGGCCCGGTTCCGATGGGGTTCCGCGCATAGTTGTCGTTGTAGGCGTGTTTGGGGACGATGCCCAGGAGCGCCGTGGTTCTGACAAAGGGCGAGTAGACCTTGTTCAAGGTAAAGCGCACCTGGTGACCCTCCGCCACCTCAACCTTTTCCAGCATAGTCAAGTCCACACCAGAACCGCTGTTCTTGGTTGTTTCATAGGTAAACACCACGTCTTCGGGAGTCAGGGTAACGCCATCGGAGAAGGTGATGTCCTCCCGGATGGTGAAGGTGTACACCAGTCGGTCATCGCTGACCGTGTAAGCCGATGCAATGTCCGGATCCGTGAGGACCTCCGCATTGATCCGCAACAGGGCGGTGTGAAACAGGTTAATCCCCGAACTGCCGTAGCCCTTACAAGGGTCATAATTTCCACCGGCAGTACCGTTGCCCACGGAAATCACCAGCGAATCCTTCGCCGCCGCAGGGGCTTCTTTTTTGGGGGCCGCATCGGCCGTCCGGGCAAGGCCCGCCAACAAAACCAGGGCAAGGGTGAAAACGATAAAATAGCTTTTTCTCATCATAAGCCTCCTTAAAAATATTTAAAGAAAAAACATGATAGAGGCTTCTGCCTTTTTACCGTACTTCATGTACAGCATTTCATATTTGGATTGCATTTAGGACCGGATAAGCGCGTTATCCAGCATAGAGGCGTTCATCGCCTTGCATAGGATCATCCTAAAGAACAAGCCCTGGAAAGGTCAAGTCCTACCCCATGCGCCGCTACAGCAAGTGGCGAGTTATCGAGATACGCATCAACTGAATCACCTCCACCATTCAGCCCCAACACACCTCCAGGGCAGGTAGCGGCTATTCTAGGCCTCGGAGGACCGTTTCCAGCATTTCCGGTACCTCAATTTCCCGGTTCAGTATTCGGTAGAGGCCAGTGCAAATGGGCATCCGCAGTTTGTGCTTCTCCGCCAAGGTCTTTATGTACTTGGCCGCCGCTACCCCTTCTGGCAAATACCCCACTTCCTGGATCCGCTCAAGCAGTTCGTCCAGGCTGCTGAATCCCTGCAAAAGCTGTTTTTCCACGATTTCCCGGCCAAAACGGCGGTTCCGGCCAAAACAGGAACGGCAGGTAACATCCAGGTCTCCTACCCCCGCAATGGAGGTAAAGGTTTCTGCATGAGTGGCTCCCAGGGCGCGGCCCAGAGTCTGAATCTCGTTTAGCCCCGCAGCCAAAAGCAAGGATTCCGTGCCGTCACCGAAGCGGATTCCCCGGCGCTCCAAGGTGGTGGGTCGTACGGTTCCGCTCTTGAGGGCATCCAGGATACCAAAGGCAATAGCAATCACGTTTTTCGTGGCCGCAGACACCTGCACGCCCCGAATGTCAAAGGAAGCAAACACCATAAGCTGCCGGCTTTTTAAGAGATCCCGAAAACGGATGGAGTTTTTGGCGTTTTCACTGGCCGCGATCAAACCGGTAATCTTCCCCTGGGCCACCTCTTCTGCATGGCTGGGGCCGGCGATATACACGAGAGCGTGCTGGTAAAAACCCGGAAGATAATCCTCAAGGGTCTCCAGGATCAGCCGGGGGCCTTTCACCGAGGGAAGAAAGCCCTTGGTCAATACCGCGAGAGCCGTCTCCCCTTCCCGGATGGAGGGTACCGAAAGGATTTGTTTCACCGTTTCGATGAGGTACAGGGAAGGAATCGCCAGGATAAGGAATTCCTTATCCGCACTTACCTCAAGAAGGTCCGCACTGGCGTACAGGTTCGGAGGAAGCTGCGCCTCCGGCAGATATCGGGGATTTTGGCTGATGCGATTGATTGTTTCCGCTAACTCCGCCCTGCGGCTCCAAAGGCTTACCGCTTTCCCCTTGTCGGCGACAACCTTGGCTATGGCCGTGCCCCAGGCCCCGGCCCCCAGGACACCAATAGTAGCGCTCACCGTCCTTCCTCTTGAACCGCCCCGCATAAGGCCTTATACCCATACATCCAATACGGCATACACCCTTCCTTAACGTTGTGATGTTCTTCCAGCATCCACTATACCCGCTCTCCGCGGTTGAAGCAAGACGGCTCTCCCGGCCTCAAGGCCACCCTTGATTTTTCGATGCCCCCCTTCCTATACTGATACTATGTTTTCGGTACGGGTAGAAGCCGACTTTGCGGCGGCTCATTTTTTAAGCCATTATCATGGAAAGTGTGAACGCCTGCACGGCCATAATTACCGGGTGAGGCTCTGGTGCCGGGGGGATACCCTAGATGAGGGAGGAATGCTCGCGGATTTTGGAGTCCTCAAAGGGGCCCTCCGGGAGGTTCTTACGGAGCTGGATCACCACAACCTCAATGATAACCCCGCGTTCTGCCAAGACCCCAGTGCGGAACGGATCGCCGCGTATATTTTCCACGGGATCGAAGGGATCCTCCCCCGCTTTGAGATGAACCCTGCAAGCCTTTGGGCGGTGGAGGTCTTTGAAACCCCCACCAACATGGCCCGGTACGAACGCTCCCTCGCTTAAACCGGGTCGGGGCGGACCACCGCGTCGCTCATAAGGGCCACCCGCTTCATGGCCCGTACGTCATGGACCCGCACAAAATCCGCTCCATACGCAATGCCCAGGGCCACCGTGGCCGCAGTCCCCTCCAGGCGCTCCTGGGTAGGAAGGTTCAGGACCAGACCCACCAGGGACTTCCGGGAGGTCCCCAAAAGGAGGGGAAGCCCCAGGACCCTAAGCTCCTGAAGCCGGCGCACCGTTTCCAGGTTCTGAGAAAGGTCTTTGCCAAAGCCCACTCCGGGATCCAGAGCCAAGTTCTCCCGCTTTACCCCTCCTTGATAGGCGATTTCGATGCTCTTACAGAAAAAACGGATCATGTCCCCCATAAGGTCCTCATACACGCCGGTATGACTATTGTGCATGATAATAAGTCCCGCGCCAAAGGAGCCGCACACCGCAGCCAGGTCCGGGTCTTGCTGTAGACCCCAAATATCGTTGATGATCTGCGCCCCAGCTTCCAGGGCCCGCTGAGCCACCACGGCCTTGGTGGTGTCAATAGAAACTGGCGCTTTAAGGTCCCGCACTAGGCGCTCTACCACTGGCATGATCCGTCGACTTTCGCTGTCCGCATCCAGAGGGGTAAACCCGGGCCGGGTGGATTCACCACCGACGTCAATAATATCCGCGCCCTCCTGAAGCATCTGGTTAGCCCGATCTATGGCGGCTTCAGGGT
>JAITJK010000249.1 GCA_031278935.1 Spirochaetaceae bacterium
CAACGGAGAACGGGGATACGGGTATGTCAAAGGAACCCCAGGAGGGGGAAATATCCTTCCGGCCCCGGGGAATGTAAACGTTACCACCCCTGCGGATACGGTACGGGATCTTGCCGTATCCTGGAATGCCGTTGCGGGAGCGGATGGCTACCGGATTTATACCAGCAAGTTTGACTACACCCCTCGGGTAAACGCAGCGTATACGCCGGTTTCGAAAGGGGATACGGTTTCCTACACGGTGAACGCCCTTGACACGGATACTACCTATTACGTATGGGTTGTAGCGGAAAAGAATGGTGTAGCCGGTTCCTTTGGGGCGCCAGTATCAGGCAAAACCGGTGCGGCCCCAGCAGCGGGAAAACAGGGGGACAAGGTTATCGCGGGAACCACCCAAAAAGTAAAAACCGTGGTGTACGTTGAGGTGAATGACGATAATCCCTTGAACGCCGGTTCGTATATCTTGGACGACGGAACCTACCTGTTTGATTATGTGGTGCTTTTTGCGGCCAACATCAGGAACCGAAATTGTGCGGTCAATGGCGGCGACGGGTGTACTGAAAGCGGGCCCCATGTCCATCTTAACCCCAATTTGCGGCATATCCTGAGTAACAAGAATAAATATATTAAACCCCTGCAAGACAAGGGTATTAAAGTAATTCTGGGCCTTTTGGGCGACCACGACGGCATCAGCTTTGGTACCATGACCGATCAGGAGCGCTCTACCTTTGTGGCGGATGTCAAAAAAGACGTGGAAGCCTATGGACTCGACGGAGTTGACTTTGACGACGAATGGGGCAGTAAAGAAGACTGGGATGGCTGGAAGGATAACTATAAGACGATTTCTCCCAACAGCATCTGGACCTATCCCACAAGCACCTGGGGCTGGCCGACTACGGTAACCGTTTATCGGGATCCTACGAAAGGTATTGTAGCGGGTAATGGAATCTTAACCGCTCCAGCAACAGAAGATATGGACCGGATGTGGCGAGAAAGCGGTGAAGGTTACTACAAGACCATTATCGCTACCCGGGCAGCCCTGGGAACGAATAAGATCGTCTCTCTGTACGAGTACAATACTGGACGGTACATCACCGCAGGGGGCGCTACAAACGGTACGGCTACTAAAGAGGGACTTGAGAAAGCCGTAAATTACTCTTTACAACCTTGGTATAACCGGTACATTGATGATAGTGCCAATGGACTGCCGCGTAGTATCTATTCTCCCTTTGGGATGGATTTAAGCGGCGAGGCCTATGCGGCCCAGAACGGCGCGCCTAATCCGCCTATTGTTGAGGGTGGTAACGAAAAGGCCACCAATACTATCTATACGTACGCGACTAACTTCAAAAAGGCCGCCACCGAAGGGAAGCCCTACAATATGTTGTACTTTTATGCCCTTGAACCGGCGGAGGAACTTTTGAAACGCGTTTCCAGTGACGCGCGAGCTACCATCACCAAAGAGGAATACATTTCCATGATGACCAACATCGTGTTTGGGAAAAAGTGTATCCTTACCAAAGAAGGCGGGAATTACCGGAAAGACTGGTAAAATTCGCCACGCAAACGAGGCTGGTTCGGAGACCTTGGCGTCTCCGAACCAGCCTTTATTACCGATGAATCGCCGGGCAACAATGCCCGGCCCCACAGGGAAAAATCGTGAAACACACCGTAACTATCCTATTTGTCCCCCTATTGTTATGTATCCTTGGCTGTCAGCAACCGGGAAGCGGAGCAAGTCCTTCGGACCTGCTCCCGCCGATTCCACTTAAACGCTTAATGACTAATGATACGCCTGTAGAAGTCATCTCTTATGTGGATGTGGCGCAATATAACCCTCTTAATGCCATGGATTATATTTTTACCGCCGGCGCGGATACCGGAGAGACTCAATTCTTTAACTATGTAGTCCTAGGTTTTTCGTATCTCACCCGGAACTCCCGAGGCTATACCCAGGTGGAACTGAGTCCTCCTTTGCAATACCTCCTGAACAACAGTAAGACCTATATTAAACCCCTGCAAGAGAAAGGGATCCGAGTACTTATCGAAGTGCGAAGCGGTACTTTTGCTGATACCGCAGAGGGTCTTGATCTGGGCCTAGGTACCATGGACATGGCCGCCATTAACCCCTTCATAGAAGAACTAAAACGCCTGATAAACCAGTACGGTTTTGACGGTTTTGAATTTAATGATGTAGGAGGAGGCAAGAAGGCTTATCCACCCTTAACCCGGAACTTAACTAAGTTCAAAAGCGCGGAACCCCTCTACGATGAAGAAAAGCGAAAGGAGCTTTTTAAAGATGAAGAGGGCAATCCTTTAAGCAAAGAAACCATTGAAGCGAACCTATGGATCGAAGGGGGTAGTAATTTTTCCAACCTCATCCAGAAGACTAATGAAATCCTGAAAGAAACCTACACCTCAAGCTATACTAACGGTTCCGCCTCCAAGCTCGATACCGACACTAAAACGGTAGATCGGGTTATTCTAGTGCGGAAGGTAGGTCATGGGGCGCACTTGCTGTCCCAGCTACGTATGGAATATATGCCCGACGCCTATTCTGGGGCGGATCCTAAAGTTACGGGAAATCTAAAATATATTATCAATGCCGTTCCGTATGACACGAAGAATCCTCACGCCTATTTATTGGACGAAGAAGGTCAAGGAAGAGATGTGGGTCCCGATTCGGACGACCGGTATGCGCCTTTTACCATAGATTTGCTTAATAAAAAGACTGCCGCAGAAGCAGAAAATTTGGCAGAATTCTTTTTGTACCAGGAAGGCGATCCTACCAATGAAAACCGCTACGGCGTACTCTATTTCACCGGCCTCAGGTCCGGATCCGAGGACCCTTCCCTCACGGACTACATGAGCTACTTTTCAGAGAAACTTTTTGGCCGGCGCGTAAGCCTTTCTGAACAACCCGGTGCGGGGGACTACAAAAAAACCTGGTGATACGGGCACAGAACCGCTGGTGGTGCGACTTGCTTCCGCCCCGCCGGCATCCGTCCGTGATTTCCCCGGGGCTTATGCGGATACTTTCTGTTCTGCCTTAAAACAGGAACCCAGATTATCAAGAACTTTTACTACCGGTGGCAAATGACGGATTCCCCTGCGTGGAACGGGAACCATACTGCCCCTCCCGGTTGAAGTTAAGTTCTTTAGCCAGTTGATCCATCCCTTTGGAACGGGCCGAGGCTGCGGTAGACGCTATCATGGAACGGCTTCAACAGATGCATGATCAGGCAGAGGAGGAGCGTAAGCCCTGGCTACACCGTTCATAAGGCTTGGCGGTTATGAATCAGCGAGTAGGG
>JAITJK010000107.1 GCA_031278935.1 Spirochaetaceae bacterium
CGGATACAACTGCACCCGCTGATTATCTTTTTCGCTATCCTGGGGGGCTTGAGCGTTTTTGGGTTCAACGGTCTAATTTTAGGGCCTATGGTGGTGATCCTCTTTCTCACGGTCTTGGATTTATTCCTCATGGAGCATAAGATGGAGGGAGATTAAGGGCCCAGGCGGCTTTAGCCGCAAACCGGGCAGGAGGTTTTGAATGAATGCCATTATCACCGTGGTGGGCGCCGATAAGGTCGGGATCATTGCCCAGGTGAGTGCGTTTTTAGCGGAACGAAATATCAATATAGAAGATATAAGCCAGACCGTATTATCCGGAAATTTCGTCATGATGATGATGGTGGAACTATCCCAGAGTACGACGAGCCTCGAAAAGGTGAAAGAAGACCTGGCGGACTTCGGCTCGTCGTTACACGTCTCCATCAATCTTATGCACCAGGCGGTCTTTAAAGCCATGCACCGCCTCTAGCGAGCTCTCAAGGCCCCTTACCGCGCTCAACAGGGAGGGGGGGGAACGTCTAGCTTACCCATTACGCAGGATGTGATGTATGGGAGAAAAATTTATTCCCCGGATTCTGGAGCTTTTTCCGGGGAGGGGAGGGGAGGGCTACTCCTGGGGGGCCTTCGGTAAAGACTGCCTCGCCGGGGTGATCGTGGGGATTGTAGCCTTGCCCTTGTCCATGGCCTTCAGTATTGCCGCAGGGGGAACGCCGACCCAGGGCTTGTACACCGCCATTACGGCGGGGTTTTGTATTAGTCTCTTGGGGGGCAGCAAGTTCCAAATCGGCGGGCCTACAGGGGCTTTCGTCGTCATTATTTTCGGCATCATCCAGGAACACGGTATGATGGGCCTTATTACCGCCACCTTGCTGGCCGGTCTTATGCTGGTCATTATGGGGGTGAGCGGCCTGGGGCGGTTTATCAAGTTCATTCCCTATCCGGTAACCACGGGCTTCACTACCGGTATTGGGGTGTTGATCTTTTCCCAGCAAGTGAAGGATTTTCTGGGTCTGGATATCGCCGCAAGCTCGCCGGCTTTTTTTGAAAAATGGGCTGAGTACGGCCGGTTTTTTCACACCTTGGACCCCCTCACCCTGGGCATCGGGGTGGGCACCATCCTTCTTATCATCCTGGTGCGGCGGTTTTTCCCCCGGATTCCCGGAGCCGCCCTGGGGGTTACGGTGGCCACGGTGGTTTGTGTTTTCTTGCGGTTGCCCGTAGAAACCGTGGGGACCCGTTTCGGAGGGATTCCCGCGTCCTTGCCGACGCCGATCCTCCCTGGTATGAGCTGGGCCTTGATACGGGCAGTGCTTCCCGACTCGTTTACCATTGCCTTGTTGGCGGCCATTGAGTCCCTGCTTTCCGCAGTAGTAGCGGACAGTATGACCGGAGACCGGCACAAGGCGAACATGGAACTGGCGGCCCAGGGCATCGGCAACATGGTGTCCGCCTTGTTCGGAGGGATTCCCGCGACCGGTGCCATTGCCCGGACCGCGACGAACATCAAGTCTGGGGCGGTAAGTCCGGTGGCCGGTGTGGTCCACGTCCTTACCCTGGTGGTGTTCATTCTGTTTCTTGCCCCGGCGGCTTCGGCTATTCCCCTGACGAGTCTTTCTGCAGTGCTTATGGTGGTATCCTGGGATATGAGCAATGTAGGGCGTTTTGTCCGGCTCGTCCGGCGTTCCCCTAAGAGTGACGCGGTGGTACTCATCACCACGGGTCTCTTGACCATTGCCTTTGATCTCACTTTTGCCGTGGAGGTTGGGGTTATTTTGGCGGTATTTTTGTTCCTCCGCCGGATGATTGAAGTAACGGACATTCAGATGGACAACGATGACCTTATAGCAGAGCTTGCCTTTGGGGATATAGGCGCTGGTACGGCGGAGTCGATTGTGGCTCTATCCCATAAGGACATTGAGATTTATGAGATTACGGGCCCGTTCTTTTTTGGGGTTGCGGATATGCTACAAAAGACCCTTCGCAAGGTGGCTAAAACACCCCAGTTTCTGATACTGCGGATGCGGGCTGTACCGGTGATCGATTCCACGGGTATTGCAGCGCTGGAATCCTTTATTGTGCAATGCCGCCGCCGGAAAATCGAGTTTCTGCTATGTGAGCTGCGGGAACAACCACGCAAGACCCTGGAAAAAGCCGGTTTTATCGCTGACCTCGGCTCGGAGCGGATCATCCCCTCTCTAGAAGAAGCCCTTGCCCTCGCAGAAAGCCACCTATCCCGCCAGGAGGGGTAAGAAATCCCCGGCGATAATCCGCAGCATCGGAGGCATTTTACCCTGCTACCGGAGAAACCTTAGAGGAGGAAATGGGTGCCGTATTGATCCCCTAAGATCAGGGTCCCCAGCAGGATCACGTACAGGGTAAAGCCCCAGAGGGAGCCTGTTCTCACTACCTTAAGCATCCCTCGTATGGAAAAAAAACCCACCACCCCGGCGCTCAAGGCTCCGGCAAGGAGGTTAACCACGCTGACGCCCCCAGAGGGATTTTCCAGAACTTCCGGGACTTGCAAGACCAAAGCCCCTAGGATGGCGGGGATGGAAAGGAGAAAGGAAAAGCGGGCGGCAAAATTCCGGTCCAGGCGCCGGGTCAGGGCTGCGAAAAGCGTGGACCCGGAACGGGAGACTCCCGGAACGATAGCTACCCCTTGGAAGACCCCGATGATCAGGGCGTCTTTCCACTGCATAGTCCGGTCAGTTTTGGTAATCCCCGGATGTTTCGACCATTTCTGGGCCAGGAAGAGGAGCGCCCCGGTGCAAAGGAAAGCAAAGCCCAGGAACGCCCCGGAAGTGAATGCCGCCTCCACCAGATCCTTAAAGAGCAGGGCTATAAGCACCGTAGGCGCCGTGGCGACAATGAGCAGGCCGGTGAGCCGCTGGAAGGGATGGTGTAGGATATCCCCAATATCCCTCCACAACACGATAAACACCGCCCCCAAGGTACCTACATGGACCACGGTGTCGAATAAAAGGGTGGGCTCCGTTATGTGAAAAATTTTCTGGAGCAATACTAGATGGCCTGAACTGCTTACGGGCAAAAATTCAGTGAGCCCTTGGATCGCCCCCAGGATGATAGCCTCGAATATACGCATAGTTTACAGTACCCCGATGGGAGAACCTGCACAAGGCCACCTGCCTAGGAACGAAGGGACGTAGGTCCTTATTCCTAACCTCGCAGCCTCCCAACACGCCTCCACGGCAGGTGGCCACGGCAAGTGGCCACTCGGTCCCCCAATAGGCCCAAGGGCAAATGGTTGACGAGGTAGCACGGTGAAACTATGCTTACCAGGCATGGGATTAATACGTAGCGGAAAACTGCTCTATAAACTGCCGGCCTTGCTTATAAGCGGGATAATCTGGTTTCTCTCCTCTCGACAGGTGCTTCCTACACCCAAGGGTATTCTGGGCTTTGACAAAGTTCAGCACTTGCTGGCCTATCTCGTGTTGGCTATGACCGTGGGTTTGTGGTTTTCTCTGCACCAGTGGACTCGGCGGCCTTGGCGATGCGCGGCATGGGTTGTGGCCATTGCGGTGGTTTACGGGATCAGTGACGAACTCCACCAGACCTTTGTGCCGGGACGGGACGGGAATGTCTGGGACTGGGTAGCGGATACGCTGGGGGCCCTCATCGGCACGGGACTCGTCATGTTGAGCGCCCGGAAACTCGGGTCTATGCCTCGGAGGTCTTGATGGGGTCTTTAGAGGAAGCCTAACCCTGCGGCTCCCCACATACGCCTCCACGGCAAGTGGCCACGGCAGGTGGTCTAGGGCAGGCAGCGCAAGAGGTAGGAACGAAGGGACGTAGGTCCTTATTCCTAACCCTGCGGCCCTCCAATACGCCTCCACGGCAGGTGGCCACGGCAGGTGGCCACGGCAAGTGGTCTAGGGTAGGCGCCAGGACAAGTGGAAAATTAACGGAATCCTCATCATATTTTAACCGGGTGGCGATAGGTTTAAGGCAATCTTACGCATAAGGAGAACAGAATGCAGCGTAGACGAATCGGTGCGGCCCTCTGTATGGCCGCCCTATGCCTGGGACCAGTTTTTGCCAAAGGATCCCAGGATAAACAAGCCGCCGGACCAGAAACCGCCGTCCCCTACACCATCGAAATAGCTGGGTCCACCTCGGTTACGCCCTTGATGGAACTGCTGGCCGCAGAATACGCCCGCCTCCACCGTACCGTG
>JAITJK010000111.1 GCA_031278935.1 Spirochaetaceae bacterium
AAGAAAAACACCGCAGCCCGGAAAAAATCTAGGATGCAGCGGTTCTTTAATACGATCAACCAAGTTGCGGCAGGGCAGTAGTAGGGACTACATCGGTTTGACCATGGCTTATGCATACAAGGGCAGGAGGATTGGTTAGAGGGAAATGGATTGAGACTATCATGACAGAGAAGAAATATACCAAAGCTGATCTGATTGAGTCGGTGCATCAGAAGACTGGGTTGGATCGTAAAGAGGTCCAGACGGTTATTGAGTGTTTTCTGAATACTATACAGTCTGCCCTTATGGAAGAGGCGACCCTGGAGTTGCGGGGATTTGGGACCTTTGCATTTAAACTGAGAAAAGGCCGGGAAAAGGCAAGAAATCCCCGAACCGGAGCGATCTTGTCGGTTCAGGATCATGGGGCGGTTACCTTTAGGCCGGGAAGGAAACTAAAGCAGGAACTCTGGAACATCGGCGTGGTATCTGATGCTGAGGATACGAAATTCGATGATGAATATCCTTACTAGGATTGCATGATTCAGACGCGGGCGTGGAGGTGGATACTTTCCGAAGGGCTTGTTTCCTTAGGGGTGGTACTGCTGGGGGCGCTGTTGTTTGCCGGTGGGTTTCCCAATGTTATATGGAAAGAAGGGTTGCCCCTATTGGCATGGATCGCCTATGTGCCGGTATTTTGGTTAAGCTATCGAGGTGGGCTGGTTCATTCCTGCTTCTGGGGCGCTTTGTATGGGTATAGCGCATACGGTCTTTTTAACTATTGGTTAAGTGTTTTTCATCCGTTAGCGGGTTTAATCGTCGGGATCATTTACCTGGTGTTTTTTATGATCCTGTTTCCCCTCCTCAAATGGGCGGTGGTCCTTTTCCCCCGGCGGGGTTATGTATTGCAGGTACTGTTGTGGGTGAGTTTTGAATACCTTCGTACCCTGGGTTTTTTAGGGTATCCCTACGGTATTATCGGTTATTCCCAGTGGCGTATGATTCCCCTTATCCAGATCGCGGATATATTTGGAGTCTGGGGTGTTTCCCTCTTAGTGGTGTTCCCCTCGGCCTGGCTGGCGGCGGCTCTCACTCGTGTGGAGGAGGGGGGTAGGATATCTTTGTGGGATCGCCTGAGGGTTTTTTGTCGGCAGGAAGGCCTATGGGGGATATTATGGCTTGTCGCTTTAAGCGGCGCCCTGGTTTATGGATATACTAGACCGGTAATCTATAATGATGCGCCCCAGGTACGGGTCGCCTTGATTCAGCCGAATACGGACCCGTGGCTAGGGGGTATTACTGAATACCGGAGGAATTATGAGGTCTTAAAACGGCTTTCTGATGAGGCCCTTAAGGCGGACCCCAAACCGGATATCGTCGTGTGGTCTGAGACGGCTTTTGTTCCTCGCATTTACTGGCATGTCACCTATCGGGGGGATCCGGCGTCCTATAGTTTGGTGAAGGAACTTTTAGATTACTTATCCGCTCAGGATGTACCTTTTGTCATTGGGAACGATGATGCCCGTAAAGACCCGGCCAAGAACCCAGAAGCGGATCATCGCATTGACTATAACGCGGTCATGGTTTTTGAGGGCGGAGCCGTTACCGGGGTGTATCGGAAGATGCATCTGGTACCTTTTACCGAGCATTTTCCCTATAAGAAACAGCTACCCCGCATATATGAGGCCCTAGAGCGGGCGGATACCCATTTTTGGGAGCCTGGGGATGAGGCCACGGTCCTTACGGTTAAGGGGCTCAAGTTTTCCAGTCCTATCTGTTTTGAAGATACCTTTGGGTATATATCCCGGGATTTTGTGCGTAATGGGGCGGAACTCATCGTCAATCTTTCCAATGATGCGTGGTCGAATAGTCTTCCTGCCCAGATGCAGCATCTTGCTATGGCGGTATTTCGGGCGGTGGAAAACCGGCGGGCCATGGTCCGGTCCACGGCGTCGGGCCAAACCTGCGGCATCGATCCGAATGGCCGTATTGTTGCTATGGCGGAACCCTTTACGGAAACCCAGTTGACGGTCCAGGTTCCGGTGATTACCCGGGAGGCGTGGTACACCCGGTACGGGGATGTTCTCCCTAAGGGCTGTATTACTGCGGCGGTTATCCTGTTGATACTGGGCGTAGGAGGGGGTATACTGAGACATATCAAAAAAGAGCGGGCTGTGGATTGACAATCGGATGTACATCATAGGAAAATACCTAGGCGCCCTGGTTCGAAAGGAAGGAAGCTATGAACTCCCATAAGAAGATACTCATGGTAGATGATGAGATTATCAATCTTGAGTTCTTCGAAGTCATGTTGAGCAAACTTGGATTTATTGTAGAAAAAGCAAGCGATGGGATGGAGGCCCTAGAAAAGGCGGCGTCTTTTTATCCAGACCTTATCATCCTGGATAATATCATGCCCCGGATGTCTGGGTGGGAGTGTACTAAAGCCTTGAAGGCGGATCCCGAGCTACGTGAAATTCCTATTATTATGCTTTCCGCATTGGACGATGTAAAAGATAAGGTCGAGGCATTTGAATCCGGGGTGGATGATTATATCACTAAACCTTTTAATTTTTCTGAGGTGTTGGTGCGGATTCGGGCTTTGCTCCGTCAACGGGAGTTGCTTATCCCTATTCGAGTGTGGGAGTCCTATTTTGGGCTGGCGGAGACCTTAAGTGCCGATATAAAAGTTCAGGTAACGGATTTTATACGCATCATTGACGCCTTAGATACTGCTATTGTCCAGATTGCTCCCGAAGAAAGGGTTCTTTCATCGGAGAATCAACAGGAGTTCTCCCGGTTGTTACGGCTCGTACGGGATAAAAGCTACGGCGTGCGGAAGCGGATGGTCGAGTTAGATGCCTATATTGAGAAAACCCTTCTCGGATGGGATGATATAAAAAAAAGTAATGATGGCTCTATAGTCCAGGAAAATCAGAGCCCTAGCTCCCGGTAAGGTAGTAGGAGAAGTATGGCAACTATAGCAGGAAAACGAAAGGACGCTTCCCGGATGGTTACATTTGGAGTCGGTACGCAGTTTGACGGATATCTAAAATTTAGCGAAACTCTCTGCATCCGGGGACGATTTAAGGGAACCATAGAATCCCAGGGCACGTTAATTGTAGATAAAGGTGCAGTCGTTGAGGCGGATGCTATCTCGGTGAGTTCCCTCACGGTGTACGGTACGGTGGTGGCGCCGGTACACGCAGTGGATAAGATCGATATGTTTCCCGGAGCGGAAGTCCGGGGAGACCTTATCGCCGCCCGGCTACGGATTGCCGACGGAGTTCTGTTTGAAGGCCAGTGTACGATGACCCAGGTAGAGGAGGAGGTAGAAATATTTTCAAGGCCAACTCAAGAGATTAAGGCGGAATTGCAGAGAACCCATGAGTGATGCGGAAGCGCTTATTCGCCGTTTGTCTGCCGCGTCCCAGACCCTGGCGCTGGCAGAGTCCTGTACTGCAGGCTTGGTTGCGGACTGTTTAGTCCGGGTTGCGGGGGCCTCCCGGGTTTTGTGGGGATCCTATGTTTGCTATACCGAAGGCGCCAAGATCGCTATGCTGGGTTTGGATAGGGGGCTTCTTTGCGGATATGGAGCGGTAAGCCGGGAAACGGCCTGTGCTATGGCCCAGGGTACGCTTGAGCGAAGTGGAGCGGATATAGCCGCTGGAGTAACTGGTTTGGCGGGGCCCGAAGGGGACGGCAGCTCAACGCCAGTTGGAACCGTATGGATCGCTACGGCGGTACGGGGAATGGACGTGCAGGCTAAGGTTTTTCAGTACCCTGGCGCCCGGCAGGAGGTACGCCGCGCTGCGGCAAAGACCGTCATACAAGAACTCCTTAGGAGACTTGCACTTCCGTATATGGATTGACAGAAGCTAAGGATCAAAACTATAGTAATTGTATAGGGTAATGAGCTATCGAACCGTTTTATCTTTCCATACGCCGTATAGTCCTTCAAATCAGTGAAACCTACTAACCTTACAGGATCATGGCCCTGAAACTCCGGAGGTTAAACAGTATATAAAAAAATAAAATTAAGAACGTGACGCTCGCTTTTGTTCACCTTAAGATACCTATAGATGAAAGAAAGAGATGAGGCTGT
>JAITJK010000096.1 GCA_031278935.1 Spirochaetaceae bacterium
ACGTGTAATGATATCCCGTAGGTTCATCCCCTGCATCCGTTCCCGATTACGCCTCTTGAGGGCCACCTCCCCGGCTGAAGCCGCCCCGGGGCATCAGGTCTTAAAATGCTTGACCACGCTCTCCATGCCTTGAATATTCTTCACGGTCTTTTCCGCAGCATCGGAGACGCTGCGGGAACTATTTTCTATGGCCCCAAAGCCCGAAGCGATTTGTTCGATATTTTGTTGAATCTGCCGGGAAGAGTCTCGCAAAAGGGTGATCATGGCAATCATGGTAGTGTTTCCCGCGCCCATTTCCTTGGACCCTTTGCGTACCGCCGTGGTAAATTCGTTGACCCCTTGAAAGGTCTTAAGGATCTGGGCGGACCCTTCTTTCTGTTCATTCATGGCCTGCCGCACTTCTTGCACCACCGAATCGGTCTTGCCGATCCACTCAGAAACCCGGGTAAAGGCGGTTCCCGAATCCTTGGAGGTGGTAACCACTTCGGCAATAGCCTGCTGCACCAGGTTGATTTCTTCCCGGATATTCTTGGATTGCCCCGCAGAGGTCTCGGCCAATTTGCGGATTTCATCGGCCACCACCGCGAAGCCCTTACCCGTGTCTCCCGCGTGGGCCGCTTCAATGGCGGCGTTCATGGCCAGGAGGTTGGTTTGGCTTGCAATGGTGGATATGACCTTATTGGCTTCCAGTAGGGCTGCGGAACGCTCGGCAATGAGTTCGATTTTCTGCATGGACTCGATCTGGGCGCCCTTGCCTTTTTCCGCCAGGGTAATGAGTTCGCTAAACTGATCCGCCATGATGTTAATGGAGGAACTGACAGCCCCAATATTGCCCACCATTTCTTCTATGGCCGCTGAGGCCGTGGCAATGCTCGCGGCCTGCTCATCAATAAGTTTCTCCACACTTTTGATATTGGCCGCCACTTTTTCCACTGCTTGCGTGGATTCCCCTACGGTGTTTACCTGGGTGTCCGCCCTATCCTTCACCGTGTCCACGCTGGAGGCGATTCGAGACAAGGCGGCGGAAGAATTTTGGGCATTTTGCTGTAATTCCTTACCCAGGACTACAAAATTCTGCTGAAACTCCTTAATAGCCGTGATATTTTTCGAAAGGCCGTGGCAAAGATAGTTGATGAAACCAACCATAGCCCCTAATTCGTCCACCGAAGCGATGGCTATCCGCTGTTTGAGGTCTTTATCTTCCACCGTAAGGCGGTCCAGCTCTTTGAGAATATCCTCATATATCCGTGCGGTGCCTTTACTCTGGACATACACGCAGGAAAGGGCCGCCACGAGAAATATCAGGACGCTGATGATGCCGATAAGCAGGGCCTTGGCCAAAAGACTCCGGCTCCCATCGCTGCTGGCAATGCCGTAGACCAAGAGAAAACAGCCCAGGCCTAAAAGGAGGCCTCCCAGCACCATACCGCCGGTAATGATAAACACCTTCTGGTATTGTCCGGCTTTGCGTAAGGCCGGTGGATAACTGATAATCCCCTGGGACCGCAGAAACCGCCGGGTCTGCCTATCCCCCATCACGAAAACGAAGATCCCCCCCATCAGGGCAAAGGAAAGGTGGCACAAAAAAACCGCTCCCTTCTGGGCGCCAGGTATGCCTAAGGCCGAGGCGAAGATCAACAGTAAGAGGCCGTAGACTCCGGCGCCCGCCCCGTATACCCCTAAGGCTTTGGTCCCCAGGCTGCCAATGCTTTGCAAGACGGCGCTATAGGTGCCGATATCCCCCCACTGAGCTTCTTTAAGTCCCCCCTTAAAGGCGCTTCCCAACTTAAAGAAGCTCCCGGCCACGACGACCAGGAAAACCACCCCAAGACCGAACAGTATCGCCAATGACCAGCCCTGGGCGGCATCCCCGTCTCGTATCACTAAAACCGTCCCTGCCACCACCGCAACCTGGACTAGGGCGCTCCCCAAGGCAAGGATACTATATGAACGCTGCGCTTCATTCATCGAACACCTCCGTTTCGTGCCTCCCTCCTTCTCCCTCTTGAGCATATTATAGACTTTTTCTTTGCTAAAATCGGGAAGTACGGAGGTTCATATCATACTGGATCGGCCCTTCCCGTCCTCACCAGTAGAGCAACAAGTGGCCTCTCCAATTCCCCCTGAGTCTAGTATAGGCCCCAAGAAATGTCAAGCCTGCCTTTTTTACCACCACCTGCCGTGGTGGTAAAGCGATAGGGCGGATATCCATCATGGCGATAGCACGCAAGCGGATATGAACCATCCATATAAGTACCGGAATCCCCGGGGCTGGATTACTTCGCCGCGCTCGCAATGCCTCGGGCACGTTTTTGCCGGGCCCGGCCCAGTTCTACCGGGGTAAATCTGCGCTGTCCGCCGTCGTCGCCCTGTCGATGAGGGTGGACAGGTCCGTATTGCCCTTAAAACGCAGCACGTTGACCATGAAAATATTGAGCTTGTTCACAATGTTCGGAGGCAGTAGGTTCCCATCCACCTCCACGGACAAGATCGGGTAGTTCCGTTCCCGGGCCCAGGGGGTGAAGACCCCTTCAATTACCCGGCCAATGAGACAGGCAAAAGGGCTGATGTTCACCACCCCGGAATAGCCCTGTTCCATGGCTGTCGCCGCGACGCCACTTGAGACGGCGATCTCCGAGTTGAGTTCCAGGTTCACGAAATACTTTTGGGTGCTCTCCATGATGCGGTGCATATCGTGGGGGGTCTCCGGGATAAGGCCCGTGGGCCCCAAGATAGCAAGGACCTTTTTCTCTATAGAATGCTTCCACCATTCCTCGATCTTGAGCTTTTGCATATCCCGCCAGGGCTTAGAAAAGTACCGGGACCCAGGCTTCTTGAGGGTCAACAGTTTCTTCAAGGCATATTCCCGGACAAAATCCAAGTAATGGATCCACTCGGCAATCCCCGATACCTTGACCACAATGCCCCGCTCGCTCAAAAGGTCCGTAAGCTCCCCCACGGCAAAGTCGTCCCGGCGCACATAAATCTCTCCCACAATGAGTACCCGGGGGCAGTCCACCACCCGGCGTTTCAGGGGAATCTTCTTCACCTCTTGGGCAACCTGCTTGAGTTCCCGCCAGATTTCTTTGGGCCGGTGTTCCACCGCGTCCATAACCCGCCGCCAGGAGCGCTCGTAATCCGCTAGAGCCTTCTCCGGCTCCACCGCTACGGCTTTAAGGCTCGTCTGAATATCCTTGAGATAGTCCGAAAGCACCAGGCCTTTCCACATCTCTTTTGAAAAATTCGGCCCTAACTCGGCGTAGGAATTATCCGCCGAAAGGGTAAAGACCACCACATTCTCCAAGCGCAGGTCCCGAAACAGGTTTTCATAATACACAAAATACTGGCCCGTCCGGCAGGGCCCAGTGGTGATGGGCACAAAAAGGAGGTATATCTCGTCTTTGCGGTACTTTTCACTGGCGATAAACTGTAAGGCGCTCCCTAGAAGTAGGTGACTAGGCACACACTCTTTCCCCGAGGCGTGGGAGCGGGCAATCTGGATGGTCTTGTCCGTGGCCACGGGCAATGCCTCGGCGTTGATGTCGAGCCCCCGTACCGCAGCGCCCACGTATTCCGTGGAGATGGCCCCCATGTTGGAAAGGAGGATCTTCACCCGGGGGTTCCCGCGAATGGGGACCCGGTCCCCGGTCTTATCATTCCGCAGGTAGGG
>JAITJK010000120.1 GCA_031278935.1 Spirochaetaceae bacterium
GCCTACCGGTATACCTTGATCGACGACGCCATTGCCCGGGCGGTCCGGTCTTCTGGGGGCTTTGTCTGGGCCTGCAAGAACTACGACGGGGATGTCTTGAGCGATATGGTGTCCAGTGTGTTTGGTTCCCTGGGCATGATGACCAGCGTTCTGGTGAGCCCTGCGGGGAATTACGAGTACGAGGCAGCCCACGGAACCGTTACGCGCCACTACTACCGGTATCAGCAGGGAGAAGAGACTTCCACGAACCCCGTGGCGACGATTTTTGCCTGGACCGGGGCCCTAGGCAAACGAGGCGGCCTGGACCAAAACCACGCCCTCACCGCCTTTGCCCAGGCCCTGGAAACGGCATCCCTCAAGGTGATTGCCCGGGGAACCATGACCCAGGATATAGGGAAGCTTTGGGAGGGGAAGTCTCCGGTGATCCTCAATAGCCGGGACTTTATCCAGGCGGTCCGCCGGGAGCTCGAGGGCCTTTTAGAATCTGCTTAGGGGCGTAGTGGAGGAAGTGCAAAAGCGGTTCTTCCCAGGATGAAGCGCCCTCCCCCTGGGTGAGAAAGGCCCGATACTGTTGCAGAATCGCCTCCCTGATGCGGGCGGCGTCTTGGGGCGTGGGCCTTTGCGCGTGGATGAAGAGGGGGGAAATAAAGGCGGACGCCTCTTCTGGAGGGAAAAGGGTCCGGTCAAAAGTGGTCATGGTGTACATCCCTGCGGCTACGCAGTTGATGCTGTGCTGCTTCACATAGAGCAGAGCTTCGATAATCCGCAGGGCCCCGTCTTTAAGTTCCCTAAGCTGCGGGGCGAGGCGTTCCGTATCGCCGAGGGAACGGGCAATAGCGCGAAAGGCCGTGTAGGTCCGGATCACCACCATCACATGAAGGCTGGGGATACACATAAGGTGGGGATCCGTAGCGTGGATGACCAGGAACCGAGGGTGGCCCAGATACCGGGGCCGCTGAGTGGTGGAGAGGTTTTTCTCGTACACCTGGGCGGCGTAGCCGTAGAGACTGCCCATGGCATCAATAAATTCTCGCGCCGGCCTTATCCCTCGGCGCCGGTAGGTCCGAAGCAGAAACCCCACAAGGCGCACCCAGAAAGCGACAAAGTCCAGATACCGACGTACCCACCAGGGCCTAAAGGGTATGGCCTTGTCCAGGGAGTGATCCACGGCGCTCACCGCAATCCGTCCGGGGAACTTGAGGGCCCTGCGGTGGAGACGGTATTGAAGCAAGAAAAAATACACCGCAATAGATCGAAGGCACCGCCCTCCCGCACGGCGCAGCGGTGGATTGGCGGTAATGGCGAGGATGCTGCGCCTCAGAGATTCCTGGGCAATGAGTTTAGGCATGGGACTCCTTACAACAAGCTGCTCGAGCGTAGCATACTGTACGACGTATTGCCACCCTTTCCACTGCGAGGTACACCAGTAAGGCTGGGAGGTTCTCTGACCCCAAACCTCCTAATCCAAGAAGCGGGCGCGCCCTGCTTTCTAACCCCGCAGCCAGTCGCAGAATTTAAACGCTCCGGCGAGGGGCTTGTACTTTTTTTTATTTCGTGGTAAGTATTTTCTTAGTAACCATTTATGGCCGTATTCAAGATCAACACAGAGGAGTACTCAACCCGTGGACCTTTCAGATGAAACTTTTCTTCATGCCTTTCAAAAGCAAGTTGCTCGTACCCCGGAGCGCATTGCCCTTTCTGATGCAACCCAAGCTGCCATCACCTATGGCCAGGCCCAGAGGTACGCCAATTACGTGTCCCGGAAACTGCGCGAGGCCGGGGTGGGTCCGGGGGATATAGTGGGGATTTTTCTGGGACGGACCGCGTTCTTCCCGGTGGCCGCTATCGGGGTATTTCAGACCGGAGCCGCGTATATGCCTATTGATCCCCGGTATCCTGACAGTCGGATTGCTTTTATGCTGGAGGATTCGGCGGCTAAAGTGCTCATTACCTCCCGGAACTTGGCCGCTCATACTGCGGGGTATACCGGAACGGTTCTCTACGCCGGGGATTTGATGGTAGCCGAGGATAGGACGCCCGAACCCATTATTACCGGGAACGATATGGATTATCTCATCTACACATCAGGAACGACCGGGAACCCTAAAGGGGCGATGAACCTTCATAAAGGCTTAATGAACCTCTGTGAGTTTTATGCTGAAGCGTTGGGGATTAGCGAGCATGATAGCTCCGGGGTGTTTAGCAGTTTTGGTTTTGACGCTTCGGTAGTGCAGATATTCCCGCCTTTAACCCGCGGGGCAAAGGTAGTAATTATACCCAACGAGCTTATGCTGGATATGCCGGCTTTAAACCGCTATGCGATTAGTCAGAACATAACCATTCTCCCCTTGCCGGCTTCTATAACAAAATTTTTTGATAAAGCATGCGAACAAACAACGGTAAAGACCGTCGTTGCCTTGGGTGATAGGCTTACCTATGGACCTGGGAAAAACTTTCTGCTCTACAACATGTATGGACCTACGGAGGCAAGTGTATTTATAACCAGTTTTTCGGTGGACAAAGCATACAACAACTACCCAATAGGAACGTTTATTAAGAACAATGTAGGGTATATTGTGGATGAGGACATGAAGCAAGTACCGGCAGGTGAGGCAGGTGAGTTATGGATAGCGGGTATTCATATAGGCACGGGTTATCTCAAGCGGCCTGAGCTGACAGCGGAAAAGTTTATAAAGAATCCCTTTAGCGATGACCCTGATTACCAGACCTTGTATAAGACCGGGGATTTATGTCGGGTATTGCCAGACGGGAACTATGAGTTTTTGGGGCGTATTGATACGCAGGTTAAAATCCGGGGTTTTCGGGTCGAGCTTGGGGAGATAGAAATGACCCTGAGAAACTATGCCGAGGTAAATGAAGCGATATGTCAGGTCTTTGAAGATAAGGGGCAGGGAGAGAAATATATCGTTGGGTATTACACCGGGGAACGGGTTTTGGATGAAGAGGCCTTACAGCGCTACCTTTCCGGGACGCTGCCTTTTTACATGGTGCCCTCGGTATTTGTTAAAGTGGACGCCATACCCCTCAACGCAAACGGGAAATATGACCGCAAGGCCCTGCAAGAACCGGCTCGTAAAAAAAACAGAAAAGCGGGGGCGGGCGGTATGGTCTCCTCGACGGAAACGGCAGAGGAACAGGTCTTGGCCGTATGTTTACAGGAAATGCTCGGTGGGGAAACCCTGGATTTCGGAAAAAATTTCAGCGAAGCCGGAGGGGATTCCCTGGGAGCTATCGAGTTGATGACCTTGCTCATCGAAAAAAACTATACGGTCCAAATAGGGGATATCATAAACCCGGAACATACCCTGCGGGACATAGCCCGTTTACTGGTTCCTCGGGTTGCTTCGATTACGAGGATACCCTCAGGGGTGTGGGAAAAGCCCGCGGCCTGGTCTAACGAAGACTTTAACCGGGTAGTGGCCCGGTATGGCCGGGAAAACATAGAACGGCTGTATGATTTAACCTTGTATCAAAGGCTTTTTTTGAATTTCTATCTTGAACATCCGGGAATATATCCTTTTCATCTACAGCTTTCCTACCGGGTAGAGGGACCGCTGGATATGGACCGGTGTTGTACGGCCTTTGCCCTGACCGCGCGTCGGCATCCCATGCTGCAGACCGCGATAGTGTATCGGGACGTGCCCTGTCCGATGCAGCTCATTCTGGCAAACCGGGGAGTTGAAATCATCGTTGCCCTGGACGAACCTTTGGAGGTGGTGGTAGACCGGGAATTTAGGCGGGGCTTTGACTTTGAAAAGGACCATCTCTTCCGCGTTATTCTTCGTAAAGAGGAGACGGCGTTCACCCATATTATTGTAAGCAGTCACCATGTGATTTCAGACGGCTGGAGTCTGGATGTGCTGATGCGGGACTTTACGAAGACCTATCGCGCATTAGCGAAAAACACGCCGGTTATGGTGCTTAAAAAGGAAATGGAAAAGGCCCGTAGGGATAACGTTTCCTTCGAAGAGTTTGTTAATTATATTAACACCCTGGATCATGAGAAGGCAGTATCATATTTCTTGAAAAAACTCGAAGCCTATACCACCAAGGCAGACCTGGTCCATGATTACCCCAATCCCCAGGGCAAGTGGAATTGTGCAAAAGAATTCATGCCTATTCCGAAGCACCTGGTAGAAGGAGTCCGTTCTGTGGCCCAGCAGTGCCAGGTGAGTCCCGCAGCGGTTTATGAAGGGGTCTTCGCTTTGGCATTACAACAGGAATGCGGCAGTTCCGATGTGATCTTTAGTTCATTGTCCAATGAACGTTGGTATCCGGTCCGGGGCATTGCGGATATAGTCGGCTGTTTTATGAACCGGGTATCCGCACGGATTACGACTACCCCAGATACCACCTTTGCCGAACTTTTTACCTTGGTGCAAAAGCAAATCACCGAGGATCTCCAATACAGCTATGTCAATTACGAGCAAGTCGAAAAGCATTGTAAATATCTCGTTCTGTTTAGTTATCTCCAATCCTCAGCCCGGCTTGGGTTGGCCGATGATGTATCCCTCATGCTTGATATGGAATATCATACGGCCAATGAAGATATATTTCTTACGGTTGAGGCAACGGATGCCCCGCGTTTACGGATGGAATATAACCCGTATAATTATTCACTGCCCAGGATAGAGCGGTTTCTGCGTTCCTATCTGTCGGACCTTGAGTATGTCATCTCCCATACCGAAGCAAAGCTCTCACAAGCGCCGGTAGCGCCCTAGGGGGGAACTCAGGGGTCATGCATTTGGGGAGTAGTTAGTGAAGTATCACCGCATGAAAAGTCTAAAAGTAACTTTTTTTATCACCCTTGTCTCGTTAAGTGTCATTATCTCCTTCGGGGCCGGCATAGTGATCTATGCTCAGTATAACGCATACATTACAAGCAATTATGAAGGTATCATGAGACGTTCCCTTGAGTGTACCGCAGAATTTATCC
>JAITJK010000125.1 GCA_031278935.1 Spirochaetaceae bacterium
CGGCCCGCGCGCCGGCTCGCCGACCCCCCGCTCCCACCCACCCCCCCAGGACAGCCGGGCTCCAGAAAACGGTCCAGGAAGACGAAAACATCGAGGTCAAGTTCGTCCGGGGTTCCCGCTGGGAAGAAATCACCGCACTGAACAATCTCATGGCCGCAGGTACGCCGCCAGACGTCTGTCTTACCTATTCTGGGGAGCTGGTGGGTAATTTCCGCGATTTAGGGGGCTTGTACGACATGGCGCCCTATGTTGATACCCTACTAGTAGACTTGAAAAAGTTCTTAGGCCCCGACCTATCTATCCCGGGCCGGGATTTTATCCGTCGAAACCAGGACCCCCAGACTGGGCAGATCGTTTCCATCCCTGCCAAGCGGATGAATACGGCCCAGCGGAACATTTTTATGCGGAAGGACTGGCTGGATAAGCTCGGCCTGCCCTTACCCACCACCACCCAGGAATTCTATGACGCCCTGGTGGCCTTCAAAGAGCAAGACCCCGGCGGGGTAGGCAAGAACAAGATCATACCTTTCAGCATGACCACCGACGTTTACTGGACCGCGGGGAATATCATTGTTCCCTTCATCGACCCGAATATCAGCAACCGGGACCTGTGGATCAACACGGTCATTGATAGGCCTTTCCTGGTGCCAGGCTATAAGGAAGGGGTGCGATTCTTGAACAAAATGTACAACGAGGGCCTCATCGACCGAGACTTCCCCCTGTACAAGAGTGAAGAAGAAATGGTTAATCTCCTCAAGAGTGGGATGATCGGGACCATTTGCCACAACTGGGATCAGATTTACCGGGAAAGCAACGCCTTGTTGTCAGACCTACAGAAGAACGTCCCCGGCGCGGAGATGGTGCCTATTGACGCCATCCAAAGTTCCGACGGCATCACCCACAAGAGCGCGTATGACATGGCGGGCTTGAATTACTTCATTCCCGCGTCCTGTAAAAACCCTGAAGCTGCCATGCGGTATATCAACTGGCTTGCCCGGTTTGAGAACTACCACTTCCTCCAGGTGGGTCCTGAAGGGATTGTCCACGATATTGTAGATGGCATTCCCAAGATCAAGAACGGTGAGGGGCTTTGGATACAGAACAGCGCGCAAAACATCGACTATACCATCATTATGAACGGTTTAGATTTAGGGGACCCCGACTTGACGGCCCGGGCTTTGGCCAACGCCTATCCTTGGCCGGCGGAGCTTATTGCCAACGCGTACAATATTTCCATGCGGAATGCTAAACCGGGTCCGATTATTCCGGTAACCCTTTCGGCGGCGGGCCCCGTAACGCAGACCCTGGTAGACAAGGGGAATTCCCTGTTAATCAGTGCGATTACGACGAGCTCTGAAAATTTTGACAAGGTATGGGATGACGGTATTGCAGACTGGCTTGCCTCTGGCGCCGAGGCGGTTCGTAAAGAACGGACCGAAAAATACTTCGAACCCTAAGCAGCGTCTATCTTGGAGGCCCAGCCTCTGAGGGTAAACCCACACGCCCCCTACCTCGTATAGGGGAGGAGCGGCGGGTGGTAGCGGAAGGAAACCTTGACGGTGGGATAGCGAGAAAGAGGCTTTGCTCTGCTAGACCGCCTTTCATCAGGGTTTCCTTTTTTCTGACCTCCCAGTGAGGTTAAAGCCCTTGACGGACGGGTTTTGTTCCCGTTTCACTTGAGGTTACTAAGGAGGAGCTATGGAGGTGCTTCGGTGCAGGAAGCCGCTATGACTCCAGGGCAATAGTATGATTCATGTAGGAATTATTGGGACCGGGGGGATTTCCCGGCTCCATGCGGAAGGGTATTTGGCCTTTCCTGAACGATGTACCCTTATGGCGTGCTGCGATATGACGGTGGAGAAATGCGCCGACTTCAAGGCCCAGCACCATTTGGAGGGGATACAGCTCTTTGGGTCTTATGAGGATATGCTCAAAGCCGTGCAGTCCGGGCTGCGTATCGACTTGGTGAGTATTTGTACCCCCCCTTTTACCCACGCGGAGATCGCCTGCGCCTGCCTTGCTGCGGGTATTCACGTACTGCTGGAAAAGCCCATGGCCGCAAGCCTCGAAGAATGTGACGCCATGATGGATGCCGCAGCCAAAAGCGGTAAGATCCTCGCCTGCGTCGCCCAGAACCGATTCCGGGATCCCATCATGGCTTTAAAAAAGGTCCTGGACTCAGGGCTCATTGGCCGGGTACTCCATGCCCAGGTGGATTCCTTCTGGTGGCGGGGTTTTCATTACTACGATCTTTGGTGGCGGGGGACCTGGAAAACCGAGGGCGGCGGCTGTACGCTGAATCATGCGGTACACCATCTGGATATGCTTCTTTGGATGATGGGGATGCCTGAGAAGGTGAGCGCCGTACTCACTAACGCGGCCCACTGCAACGCTGAGGTAGAAGACCTGTCTGTGGCGGTGCTGCGCTACCCTCAGGGAACCCTGGCCCAGATCACAAGCTCGGTGATCCACCACGGAGAGGAACAGCAGCTCATCTTCCAAGGAGAAAAGGCCCGGGTGTC
>JAITJK010000162.1 GCA_031278935.1 Spirochaetaceae bacterium
TCCTTCCAGCCCATAGGGAACAGGTACTCGATGTCGTAGGCGTCCCGGGCGTAATGGGCGAGCTCATTGGGGCCGTGCCGGTGCCAGCGCAGGCGATCCATCACGATCCCGAGGTTCTCGTAATAGGCCCAGCGCCGCTTCCGCCATTCGTTAAACCATTCCTCATCCGTACCGGGTTTGACAAAGAACTGCATCTCCATCTGCTCGAATTCACAGGTACGGAAGATGAAATTCTTGGTAACGATCTCGTTTCTAAAAGCCTTGCCGATCTGGGCAATGCCGAAGGGGACTTTCATACGGTTGGATTGGATGATGTTCTTGTAGTTCACGTAAATCCCTTGGGCGGTTTCAGGTCGGAGGTATATCGTATTGGCCGCGTCTTCCACCGCCCCAATATGGGTTTTGAACATGAGGTTGAATTTCCGGGTATCCGTGAGCTCCCCTCCACATTCGGGGCAGCTTTTCCCGGCTAGGTTCCCCTCCGGGATTTGATCCGCCCGGAACCGGGTCTTACACTTCTTGCAGTCCACCAAGGGGTCTGTAAAATTCTCCACATGCCCCGAAGCCTCCCACACCCGGGGATGCATCAAAATAGCTGCGTCCAGCCCCACAATGGCGTCGTTGAGTTGGGTCATCTCCTTCCACCAATACTGGGCAATACGGTTTTTAAGCTCAATGCCTAAGGGGCCGTAATCCCAGGCGCCGCTCTGACCGCCGTAGATCTCCGACGATTGAAATACAAAGCCCCGGCGCTTGGCCAGGGACGTAATTTTTTCCATGCTTGCTTTTCCGCGATACTCCGTTACCGGTTCCACCATACAACTCCTCCCGTGATAAGTACCTAAAGGTGAGCATTAGTATAGCCAAAAGCCCGGTAAAAGGCGAGAGCCTGATATGCCGGCGCCGAACCGCAAGGTCCGTCATAGCGCGAAGCAATCGCCCCCTTTGGTGCTGGATTCCTTCACTGCGCCATAATGAGGCGCCGCTTTGCGAGGACGGCATATTTTTTCCAAATGAATCGTTGGGCGAAGGCCTTGAGGCCCCTAATCGTGAGAAGGATTTTGGTGGATTTTTTCTATAGCTTCCGAGACCGCCTCCCGGATACTCGCGGCGTAGGCCTCATCGGTCATGGCTTGGGCGGCATAGAGGGTCCCTAAAAGGGAATACCGGTACAGGGGCTTCACCATATTCAAGGCCATGGCGGCCATGTCCGCCACGCAGTCATTACACCGGCATAGTTCCCCCTCAAAAGCCGCAAGCTGCCGTTCCAGTTCGTCAAAGACCAACTGTTCTGCCTGGTTTCCCAGTAGTTCAAAGTTATACTGATCGGTTAATCCCATTTTTTTCCCTCACGCTTCTGCTTCTTCTTGATCCTCATAGCTGGATTGAACCGGCGATACAAATTTCGTGTATTTTGACATAAAAAGCAGTTCAATGGTACCTACTGGGCCGTTGCGCTGTTTCGCCAGGATAAGATTCGTCTTCTTCCCGGCATCCAGGTCCTGATCCTCGATTTTCTGATCCGCATCCCGTTCCCGGTGCAGAAACATCACCACATCGGCATCCTGCTCAATAGAACCGGATTCTCGGATACTTGAAAGATTGGGCTTGTCCTTCTCCGCTTCTCGGCTAAGCTGGGAAAGGGCCACAATGGGAATCTTGAGCTCCCGGGCAAGGCTTTTAAGGGACCGGGAAATTTCCGCTATCTGTTCATGCCGCTGGAGCTTGGCGTTTTCCGAGCTTATCAGGGTAAGGTAGTCGATGAAGATGATTTCCACCTGCTGCTGGGCCCGGAGTCTTCGGGCCTGAGCCCGGAGGTCCAGGAGTTTCATGTTTGGCATATCCACAATGTACAAGGGGGCGTCATAAATGTTACTGGCTGCTTCCAGAAGATTGTTAAAATCTCCAGAAGTGAGAAACCCCGTTCTGATGGCATTGGCATTAATCATGGCTTCGCTTGAGATAAGGCGGAGCATCAGGGCCAGGTCCGACATTTCCAGGGTAAAAAAAGCCGTGGGAATTTTATTTTTAATAGCAATATGGGAAGCCATGGTTAAGGCCAGGGCGGTTTTTCCCATAGACGGCCGGGCGCCGATGATGATGAGTTCCGAAACCTGAAACCCGGCGGTTAATTTGTCCAGTTCGTCAAACCCCGAAGGAATCCCGGTAATATTCTTCTTTAATTTATAGAGCCGGTCAATGACGTCAATGGTCTGCTTCAGAATGTCCTGGGTCGGGCGGAAGCTATAACTGTGGCCCTGGTCGGTAAGTTCAAAAATGCGTTGCTGGGTTTCTTCCAGGATGCTCCGGGACTCCTGGGTTTCGTCAAAGGTTTTGGCGATTACCTCGTTAGACACCCGCTGTAAAGCCCGCCGCAAGGCATAGCTTTGTACAATTTGGGCGTAGTATTCAATATTCGCGCTGGAAGGCACCACGTTGGTGAGAGAAGCCACATAGGCGGGCCCCCCCACGGCATCAAGCTGGCCGTGCAGGCGCAGCTCTTCAGAAACCGTGAGGATATCCGCCGTGAGTCCCTGGTTAAAGAGATTCAAAATAGCGTCATAGACCTTATTATTGGCGTGGGAATAAAAATCATCCGGCCTCAGATACTGAATGGCGGTAGCCACCGCCTCCTTATCCAACAACAAGGCTCCTAAAGTCGCCTGCTCCGCCATAGCATCGTGAGGGGGAATTCTATCTTTGAGTCCTTGGGCCATGCGCTAATCGCCGCAACCGGTGCAAGGCGCCTATGCTTGTACGGGAAGGCTTTCCGCAGGAGCGTCCGCAGGAAGCGCCGTCTGGTCTGAAAGGTCCTCCACGGCGCTCTCCGGCGCCTCTAGCTCCTCATTCCGCCGCCGCCGCCCCACCGTCCGCCGGGAAGAGGCCGCACGGGTTTCCGTTTTTGGGGCCTGACCCTGCACGGTGAGGTTTATTTCCGCTGCCGCACTCTCATAGAGTTTCACCAGCACCTTGTATTTTCCTACACTCTTTAAGGTGTTACCCGCGAGTTCTATCCGTTTGCGCTCAATAGGGAATCCCAGCTTGGTGAGTTCGTCTGCCACGGTCTGATTGGTTACCGCGCCGTAGAGTTTCCCGTTGGCCCCTGCGGGCATGGTGATCAAGAGGTCCAGGACTTCCAGTTTTTCCTTAATACTGGCCGCGTCTTTGCGCTTTTCCGCCTTGCGCGCTTCGATGGCTTCCCGCCGGCTTTCAAAGAGTGCGATGGTGCGCTCCGTATAGGGGAGGGCAATACCCCGGGGAAAGAGAAAATTCCGGGCGTAGCCCTTGGCCACGTCTTTTATATCCCCTTCTTCTCCCAAGGGAGAGAGGTCTTTATTCAAAATGACTTTCATATACAAGCTCCTTGTGGTATTTCTCGGACTTTGGTCATGAACACGCCATGATCACATCCCCGGAGTAGAGGATGATCCGTCA
>JAITJK010000200.1 GCA_031278935.1 Spirochaetaceae bacterium
GTGTTGCATAAATTGGGGAAGGAACTTAGAATGGAAAATAACCCTACCAATGAGGTACACATAATGTCTGATAAACACATGGTTATGATTGACGGTAACGCCGCAGCAGCCTACGTGGCCCATGCTCTCAGCGAAGTAATCGCGATCTATCCGATTACCCCTTCGAGTCCTATGGGGGAACTCTCCGATGAGTTCTCCGCCCAGGGCCGGAAAAACCTGTGGGGGACCGTCCCCCACGTCGTCGAGATGCAGTCCGAAGCAGGCGCTGCAGGAGCGGTGCACGGGGCTTTGACTACCGGGGCGCTGTCCACCACTTTTACCGCTTCCCAAGGCTTGCTCTTGATGATTCCCAATATGTACAAGATCGCCGGGGAACTAACCTCTACCGTATTCCACATCGCCGCCCGGGCCTTGGCCACCAGTTCCCTCTCGATCTTCGGCGATCATCAGGACGTGATGGCCTGCCGGCAGACCGGCTGGGCTATGCTCGCTTCCAATAGCGTCCAGGAAGTGATGGATCTCGCAGTCATTGCCCACGCTTCGACGTTGCGCTCTCGGGTGCCTTTTCTGCACTTCTTCGACGGGTTCCGCACCAGCCATGAGCAGCAGAAAATCGAGGAAGTCCCTTATGCGGTAATGCGCTCCATGATAGACGATGATCTGGTCCGCGCCCACCGTGCCCGCGGGCTCACACCGGAAAAGCCCAGCATCCGGGGAACCGCCCAGAATCCGGATACCTACTTCCAAGGCCGGGAAGGGGTGAATCCCTATTATGATAAAACTGCGGCTATCGTTCAGGCGGAAATGGACAAGTACGCCAAGCTCACGGGCCGAGTTTACCATATATTCGATTACTTCGGTGCCAAAGACGCGGAAAAAGTGATCATTATCATGGGTTCTGGCGCGGAAACCTGTGAGGAAACCGTGGAACACTTGGTTGCTCAAGGCGAAAAGGTCGGAGTCCTCAAGGTCCGGCTCTTCCGGCCCTTCGATACCACGGCTTTCGTGAAAGCGCTGCCTGCTACGGTTACCAGCATCGCGGTGCTGGATCGGACCAAGGAACCGGGGTCCCTGGGTGAACCCCTCTACGAAGAAGTGGTGGCTGCCTGCGGTATGGTAACCCAGGCCGGAAACGCCCCCTGGAAACAGTTCCCTATCATCCTGGGAGGCCGTTATGGGCTGGGATCCAAGGAATTTACCCCTGGCATGATCAAAGCGGTCTTTAACAACCTTGCGGGGAAGCGGGTCCACAACTTCGTGGTGGGTATTCAGGATGACCTGCAAGGCAAGAGCCTGGATTACGACGAACACTTTGCTATCGCCGAAGAAGGCATGAATGAAGCCATGTTCTATGGCCTGGGGTCTGACGGTACCGTAGGAGCGAACAAAAACTCCATCAAAATCATCGGAGCCACTAAGCCGGAACTCTTTGCCCAAGCCTATTTCTCCTACGACTCCAAGAAGTCCGGGGGCTTCACCATCAGTCATCTCCGATTCGGTTCTAAGCCCATCCGTCGGCCCTACCTCATCACCAAAGCGGATTTCCTGGCCTGTCATAAGTTCTCCTACATGGAAACCCTGGATATGTTGGCCAACGCCAAAGAGGGGGGTACGTTCCTGCTCAACAGCCCCTACAGCGCGGCGGAAGTCTGGAAGGAAATCCCTCAGGAGGCCCAGAAGCGCATCATCGACAAAAAACTGCGCTTTTTCGTGATCAATGCCGCAGAGATCGCCCGTAAGACGGGTATGGGGAATCGGATTAACACGGTTATGCAAGCGGCGTACTTCAAAATCTCTGGGGTATTGCCCGACGCGGTGGCGGTGGAAGAGATGAAGCACTTTATCGAGAAATCCTACGGCAAAAAAGGGATGGATGTGGTGCAAAAAAACTTCGCTACGGTGGACGCAGCCCTTTCTGCCGTGGAAGAAGTCAAATACCCTGGAGTCGCGGACAGTAAGCTCCGTATGAAGAAGCCCTTCGCTACAGCGCGGGACCCCTGGATCCAGGCGACTTTAGGCACGGTTTCCATCCAAGAAGGAGACAAACTGCCGGTGAGCAAGATTCCGGAAGACGGTACCTTCCCCACCGCTACGACCCAATATGAGAAACGGGCCGTGGCCGAGCGGGTCCCTTCTTGGAATCCCGATGCCTGTATCCAATGCGGCAATTGCGCGGTGGTGTGTTCCCACGCTTGTATCCGGATGAAGAACCTCACCGATGCAGAGGCTGCGGCCGCACCTCAGGGCTTTAAAACTGCGGAGATCAAGCCTAAAGCTGTGGCGGGCAAGAAAACAAGCCTGCTCATCTCCGCCGAGGACTGCATGGAATGTGGGGTCTGTATCAACGCCTGCCCCAAGTCCAAGGATCCATCCAAGGCCCAGGCTCTTTCCTGGAAGTCCTACGCAGACGATTCGGTATACCATGCCGAACAAGCCGCTGCCTGGGATTACTTCCTCAGACTCCCGGAGGTACCTGCGGCGGAGCTCAACCTCTCTTCCGTCAAAGGCCTGGCCTATAAGCAGCCGCTCTTTGAATTTTCCGGGGCCTGCGGCGGCTGCGGCGAGACGCCCTATGTGAAACTCCTCTCCCAACTCTTCGGGGATCGGGCGGTTATTGCCAACGCCACGGGCTGTTCCTCCATCTACGGTGGGAACCTCCCCACTACGCCCTACTGTCAGCGCGCCGACGGCCGAGGGCCCGCGTGGTCCAACAGCCTTTTTGAAGACGCTGCGGAATTCGGCATGGGGATGCGCCTCACCAGCGACAAACTGGCGGAATACGCCCGAGAAGTAGCGGTACAGGCCAAGCAGGAGGGCATCCAGGGGGACCTGATTGATCGTCTTCTGGCCAATACCCAAGGGGATGATGCGGCGATTGAAGAGCAGCGTAAAGCGGTGGATGAGCTCAAGAAGGTCCTTTCCGGGCAGAGCAGTCCTACCGCGAAAATGCTCCTTTCCTTGGCGGACCATTTCATCAAACGTTCCGTGTGGATTCTTGGGGGAGACGGCTTGGGCTATGACATTGGCTACGGCGGACTTGACCACGTCCTTGCTTCAGGCCGGAATATCAATATCCTTTGTATGGATACGGAGGTCTACTCCAATACCGGCGGCCAGATGTCCAAGGCAACCCCGGTGGGGGCCATTGCGAAATTTGCCGCAGGAGGTAAGGATATTACCAAAAAAGACCTGGGGGCTATGGCCATGAGCTACGGGTACGTGTATGTGGCCAAGGTCTCTATGGGCGCCAACATGGCCCAGGTCATTAAGGCCTTCCGGGAGGCGGAGAGCTATGATGGTCCTTCGATTATCATCGCCTATTCCCACTGCATCAACCACGGCATTGATATGAGCCGCGGTCTGGATCAGCAGAAAGGGGCGGTTACCTGCGGTCTTTGGCCCTTGTTCCGCTACGATCCTCGCCTTAAAACCGAGAATAAGAATCCCTTCCAGATGGATTCCAAAGAACCTACCACGACGTTGGAAGATTTCATGTACAAGGAAGTGCGGTTTAAGAGCCTCAAGGCGGCTTCCCCTGAGCGGGCCGCAACCTTGCTAGCCAAAGCCAAGGCGCAAACCGAGCGAGTGTTGAAGGAATACCAGTATCTCGCGGCGAGACCTTTTTAAGAAAGCAAAAAAAGCAAACCTCTTTTGAGGGGTAGGCCGAGAGCCTGTTTCAGAATGGTTTCTGGGACAGGCTCTTTTAGTGTACAGGCCAATGCAGGGGCAGGGGCGCTTGGCCCCTGCGGTGGAGCAACCTATGGCAGGCACGCCCCGTTCCATACCACGCTGCCAGATGAGGGGCTAGGCCTCCACCGCAGGTGGGCCGTTTAGCGCTGTGGTGTGTAACCGCCCTGTACTTTGGCGTATTCCCCTTTAAAATACTCGTCCAGATACGCGTGGCCCAGGATGAAGCGGTCCGGGTCCATCACCCCATAATAGCCCTGATTGGCCTTTTGGTCGCTGTTAAACAACACGTAACTACCCCCCCAGCCGGAACCGCTTAGGCCCCAGCTGATGATGTGGTCCATATAGGGCGCGTATTGGGTAAACAGTTTGTAAAGCAAGGCGTACTGATACCCCAAGGCGTCGGCCTGTTTCTGGTTCAATACAGCCGGGGCAATCGCCCCGCCGCCAGGTGCGGAGTCCGGAAGCTTCAAGTCCAGCTCTGAATAGGCAATGCCGCTCAAAAGCCCCGCGTCT
>JAITJK010000257.1 GCA_031278935.1 Spirochaetaceae bacterium
CCGGCGTTCTTCATTCAGGGTCTGTAAGTCTTGTTGAAACTTATTCTGGAGCTGTTGATAATTCGCCTGGGCCGCGTCCCGTTCCTCCGCAAGCTGGACCTGATAGGCCTCCAATTCCGCCCGGTAATAAGCGGCCTGTTGCTGTTCATAGACGGCTAGTAAAGCATCGGTATCTTCTGGGGAAATCCCTTTGGCGCTCAGACGTTTACGTTCCGCGTTCACGTCCTGTTTTAAGCGGTTTTGTAGTTCTTGCTGCCGCTGGGTATACCGGGTTTCATACTGACGCGCCGCAGTCAATTCCTGGACTTTGAGGGAAGCTAATTGACTGCGGATAGCGCTGATTTCCCGTTCCTTTTCAGAAAGCTGTAGCTCCGAATCCTGGCGCATTTGCTGGATAAGCTGGCCCTCTACGGAAGAGAAGCTCTGGTCATGCAGAGATTGCATCTTATCGGCGGTAACCATTTGACTAATCACTATCAGCGCCCCGGCGGCTATGCCTAAAAGAAGCCCGTTGACCACCAGGGGGAATATCACGCCGTTCTTGGTGGGGCTTATTTTGAGTTCTTTCGCTGTGAGATTGATCCGGTTCTTCCGGTTCAAGGCCTCAAGCTGATCCTGTATTTCCTGGACGTCTTTACCGTCAATGCCTTCGGCGCCTTGCCCAGGCGATGGAACAGTCCCATCACTATGCAAGACCCCTTGTACTTTCACTTGACTTGCCCGATACAGTAAACTCTTTGCCAGAGGAAAGGACTCGATCCGGAGAGTCCCCCCCTCGTCGGACTCCTTACCTAAATCCCGTTGGTAATGCAACACCGCCGTATGGTGGAGCAAACTTTTTTTAGCCATCCTTACATCCTTGAAATCCTATAAACCAGAGGGGTCCCGTACTTCCGGGCGGTTTTATACGCCCCCATACTCCCTACTCGCCCGATGCAAGCAACTCGACAAAGGGTGTAGTTCTTCATATACTGAATACATACCACTTTTATAGTTGTATTATAGCTACTTATCGGAGGACGTCAATATGAAACCTAAGTATCTCTTGATGGTTTTTCTCGTATCCTGCTTGTATGTGCCCCTTTTCGCGCGACCCGTATCGGAAGCCGAACTTTCCACTCTGATACAAACCAGACAACAAGAGGTATACACCCAGGCTCAACGCGCTCAGGCCCTAAAGCCCAAACCCCGGCGGGTCCAAGCCGACCCGTCCAAAACCTACGAACTCATGTTGCTGCATACCAACGACCATCACGGCGCGATTCTGCCCTCCCAGGGTCGGGGGGGCTTGGCCTGGCGGTCCGCGTATATTAAAGCGGTCAGGGCCTTTAATCCTCAGGTCCTGCTGATTGACGCGGGGGATATCAATACGGGTACGGCCCTTTCCAATATGTTTGCCGCAGAGCCGGACCTTCGCGCCTATAACCTCATGGGCTATGATGCGGCGATTCTAGGAAACCATGAATTTGACAAGGATTTCGCCCAATTGGAGCGCCAGGAGGAATGGGTTGAGTTCCCGGTCATTACCTCCAATATCAAGACTGCGGCGGGGGAGTATCTGGGTCTGCCCTATCTCGTAAAAGAATACGACGGCTTTACCGTAGGCTTATTCGGGATTACCACGTTGCGGACCCAGGTGCTTGCCAGTCCTGATCCGAGCTTGAACTTCATTAACGAGATCGACGCCGCCCGGGAAATGGTGGATATGTTGCGGAATTACGAGCAGGTTGACCTGGTTATTGGCATCACCCATATCGGGGATGTGAAAGAAACAGCGGATCATATTACATCGCCTGAATTGGCGGCGGCGGTTAGCGGGATCGATATCATCGTGGACGGCCATTCTCATTCCTTCTTCGAGGAGCCCCTTAAAGTGAAGGATACCTATATCGTAACGGCCAATGAATGGGGAAACTATATCGGTCAGGGGAAAATAACCGTGCAAGGGGGGAAACTGGTGGACTTTTCCTGGCTCCCCATGGAAATTACCCCGGATCGGGAAATCGTGGATATGTTGGAGCCTTACTTGGCCAAGGCCGATGAAAGCCTAAAGGAAGTGCTTGGGGAGGCTGCGGAGGAGTTTGTGTTTGGCGACCGTTTAGCCCGGAAAGAGGAATCCCCTCTGGGTAACTTCATCTGTGACGCCATGGTCTCGTATTTCCAAAGCGCCTCCAGCCAAACCCTGGACTTTGCCTTCATCAATGGCGGGAACATTCGCGCCGGTATCCCCGCAGGTCCCATCACCCGGGAACAGGTGCTTACGGTCCTGCCCTTTGAGAATTATCTTTACCTGGTCTCCCTTTCGGGTTCTGATATTATTGATTTGTTTACCTTTATCGCCTCCATTCCCCAGGGAAATGGAGGATGGGCCCAGGTATCGAAGGAAGTCCGGTACACCATTGACTATACCCAAGACACGGGGACGCTCAAGGACTTGACGATTCACGGGGAGCCGGTGGATCCTCAGCGGGTATATCGGTTCTGTACCAACAGTTACCTCCTGGGGGGTGGGGACGGGTATACCCTCCTTCAGAAGGCCCAAGAACCCTTTAACACCTCCCTGGTAGATTCCTGGGTGGTCATCGAATCTGTACAGGCCCGGGGGACGATTTCCCCTGAAACCGACGGCCGGATCACCGTGATCGGTGGGCTAACGGAATAAGGTTCCCAGACCGGGGAGGCGGGAAGGGCGTATCGGAGTTTCTCTCCCCCCGGCTATGGCGGGATTTTTCTTTTCAATACCGGCCTTGCTTGGATCCTCGCCATGACACGCCTTCCTCCAAAAACTATTGCAATTCCCCTTAAAAACATGGCATAAAGAATCAGGAGAGCGATGTATGTATGAGTATATAACCAGTGGAACCTGTTCGTCCAAGATACGGTTTAACCTACAGGATGATAAAGTGCATGACGTGGTCTTTGAAAAAGGCTGTAACGGTAACCTGAAAGCCATTTCCATTCTCGTGGAAGGCATGGAAACCGGCGAACTTATTAAACGTCTCAGGGGAGTCCAGTGTAATGGCCGGCCAACGTCCTGCGCGGATCAATTAGCCACGGCGGTAACCAAAGCGCTGCAACAACAAGAGCGCTAAGGGTACGTCCCTCAAGGATAGCCCTTGAGGGATGCCTTGCTCTGTTCCCCCGTCTTATGCCATACTCCTTGCATTAAGGAGTAGAATCCTCGTGTATACCAGTGTTGACCCCAAAGTATCGTTTCCCCAGTTAGAAGAACGGGTCCTCGCCTTTTGGAAAGAGCACCGTATCTTCCACGAGTCCATCCGCAGACGGGACGGGGCGGAAGAATACGTGT
>JAITJK010000010.1 GCA_031278935.1 Spirochaetaceae bacterium
GCTTAAATTGCGCGTAGATATACTGTAACGGAGCTACAGGCACCGACATTTTATCCCTAGCCGTACCCGTCACATAGCCGATACTGGCCATTGAATTGGTATGTACAATAGTATGGATCATCCTCTTTACCTCCTGATTCATGTTCTTTCTACCATCTCAATACACTATAAATCATACATCAAGGAGTATAAGAAGAAAAGGGGTATTCGCCTAGATTCTCTCCTCAAACCGGCTATTCCGTAGAGGAAAAGTCGTTAATCCGGTACCAATCGTTGACTCGTCTTTCCAAGGGACGGGGTACGGCCTCGCCGGTCTGCCGGATCCGGTCCCGAAGATAGGGGAGGATGACCTGTTCCTTGAGGCTGTTCCAGTACCGGGGAAGGATATTTGGAGGAAAGAGGAAGTCGTCCGGGGGGGTATGGCCTAAAAGAGTAGGATAAAACTGGGGAAATATCTGTTCTGTAACGGTCCGTAAGGCGGAAAACCCACTACTGATACCGAAAAGCGTCTCCTGAATACCCTGATTACGACTAATTTCCAAGAGCAAGCGCTGAGTTTCCGTCTGAAAGAACCATTGAGTAAAGGCATCTGCGGCTTTTTTCGCCTTTCCTTTCTTGTAAATCCCGTAATACACGGTCTTTTCAAAAAGCGGAATGGTGTCTCCTTGTGCAAGCCAGCGAAAATCCAGGTTATTCCGGCTCTCCTGGGGTAGGACAAAAAAATCCATGCTGTTCATATAGGTAAAAAGGATCCGCCCAGAAGCAGTGAGTTTGGCCGGAGGATCGTAACAGTATTTAAAGACAAAATCATCTTCCGCCTGGATACTGGTGTTAGACCTTTGGCTCCAGTCCCGCAGAAACCAGATGGCCTCGTCCAAGGCTTTCTCATCCCAGGCCAGAGGATCTGCCTCCCGAAAAGACGTATTGAACAAGGCAGCGGTCACAAAAAGAAATTCATCGTTCCAGCCGGGAGAAAAGCCCATCCGGGAATAGACTCCGTTCTCAGCAATATTGTACCCGGTTCCCAGGGTTTTCAGCTCCTCAAAGGTAATGGTAAAAGGGTTGGATACAAGAGATCCATTAGCCCGGGCAAACACAATGGCCGGAATATTGAAGGATACCGGCAGCAGGTACTGTTTGTTCTCAATGTTTCCCAGGGCCAGGAGTCGAGGGTAAAAAGCGGCTTTTGCCACCTGGCCCTGGGTGAATAACCGGTTCAGGGGTTTGAATAGGCTCCGGGTAGAGACACTTTTGAGCCAATGGCCCACCACAATATCTGGGGATTCCGTGGTTTCAGTCAAGCGTTGAGCGAGGAATTCATAGTACCGGCATTCAATCTTATACCGTTCTTGACTAGAATTAAAATATTCCACATAGAGGGCGAACTCTGGCCTATCGGTCCACAGCAACGCCGTAGCGCCCTCAAAGACTTCGCTAAAACCGCAGGAGAGGATACTCAAAGCGATCCCCGCAAGGAAGAAGACGCTGGAAAACCTCCTCACGGGAACCGGATTACGAGGACGGCACAAACCAAGGGTCCTATGCGGCCGGCCCCGACTTAGGACTTCCACAGTGCGGAAGGATATACGCCCTGGGCCGTTAATTCGGCAATACGCTTCACCGCCGCAGCCCGGTCTTCTTGATAAGTAACGCCGAACCAGTCCGAATCGGCGGCAAGGACCCGTATCTTAAGGAGCTTGTTTTTAATGAACCAATCCGCAGCCATGGGAAGGTAACATTCCTGCTTGGGCTGCCCCGCACCGGCGGCGAGAAATTCATCGAAATACCTGCGGAGATTCGGGAATATCCCCGGGGGAAAGCCCCAGAAATTCATGGATACCGGTGTATCCGCTGCGAGTTCCTGCTTTGCCCCATCCGCTGCGGTATTGACGATCCGGCTGCCCTCTTGGGCGATGGCAGTCAGCTCCAACACCGAGGAAAGATAGCCCTCCGCTATCGCACAAACCCCCCGGGTAACCGTGCCCTGAGGACTCAGGGTTTTGTGCAACTGGTAAGGTACGATGGCGCCTTCGCTCACTTGAGGAGAAGCAAGGTACGCTCCCATGACCTCAAAAGCCGTTCTGCCGTAGAAATCATCCGCATTGATCACCGCAAAGGGGGCGTCAATCGACTGAGCGGCGCACAGTAGGGCGTGGCTCGTACCCCAGGGCTTAGTTCTCCCCGCCTGCTTTGCCCGGCTTAGGACCTCCGGGGAAATGAGACTGTCCAGTTCCTGAAAACACAGCTCATAGGGAATGGCAGCCATGCGGCGCAGCACCAGGTCTTTGAAATCTTTTTCAATATCATGGCGGATGATGAATACTATCTTTTTAAACCCCGAGCGCAAGGCGTCAAAGACCGAATAGTCTAAAAGTGCCTCTCCCCCCTGGCCGATCCGATCCATCTGCTTGAGGCCGCCATAGCGGCTTCCCATACCGGCGGCTAACACAACTAACACTGGTCCTTTCATTGGTGTACCTCAGTAAATATCGTATTGGATTTTAGTATACCCTCAATACTACGTCCGGTAAAGCCTCCGCCTTGCCGCGCTTTGGGCTTCTGTTGGTACTAAAAATATTGGTTCGATTGAGAAGCAAAACCGATCTTCAGGCCGTATATTCTGTTATGAGACCATTACGTGTGCTCCAAAACGGAGTATGGTATGAAATCCGCACCCGCATCAACAATCGTGAACCTTTATTCCGGCGACCTAAGGCTTTATCCCTGTTTGCCCAGGTTTTCCAGGAAACAAAGAAGCGGTTTATGTTCGAAATTCGAGGCTTAAGGGTTACCGAGGATGGACTCAGGTTCTATATCAAGCCTGAGGACGGCAAGGCGCTTCCAGCTATCATGAAGTGGCTAAAACAGGTGTTCGCCCAGCGGTATAACCGGGCACAGGGCCGGGAGGGGCATATCTGGGGAGACCGGTATGGGTCGCGGATACTTGAGGGAGAGCCACCACTCCTCGGGGAACCGCCCTTGGAGCGGGATTCGAGGGTAGGGGTCAGTCCCTGCTACAAGGAATTACCGCCTCACCTCACCTATCCGCCCCTATTCCCTCTTCTCTGTGTCCCTTCCACGGGATAAGGGGCGCCCATTCACCCCAAGTCCTGTACCGTCCCCCCATTTGTCCCAGAAAGAAAACTCCCGGGTGAAGGTCTTTCCTGACACCTGCAATAGGCCTCAGCGCCAACAATTTGCTCTGGTAGTGCCAAAAAGATTACCGGAAAAGGGATGCTTGTTTTACTCCAAGGGGGCTCTGTTAGGAAATTTTAGTTGGGGAATGCTCGTAACTTTTATACAGGAAGCGCCGGATTTTTTGCTGGGCGTTCTTCTCAAAGGCCTCATGGCGCAGCGTAAAATCAGCAATTTTTTTGTACCCCGCAAGACCGCGATTTACCTGTTCAATCTCTTTTTTCACTACTTCCCTAAGAAAGGCCTCGTTCAACTCTTGCCCGGGATAGTCCTGGCTCAGGGTTTCCTTATTGGGAACCACCACCGCGAATATCTGCTCACCCCCGAATTCCGCTTCCTTTCTTCCCAGGATAAGCAGCTCACCAATGACCCGGGAGCCGTCAAAATGCGCCTCGATCTCTTCAGGATAGATGTTCTTACCCCCGGAACTGACAATGAGATTCTTCTTCCTGCCATTGATGTAGATGAAACCCTGTTCATCCCGGTACCCCAGATCTCCGGTCTTAAGATATCCCTCAGGGGTAAAGATCTCCGCCGTAGCCTCGGGATTTTCATAGTATCCCAGCATGAGGGAGGGGGATTTTACCGTAATCTCGCCGATCCCCTCCTCGTTTTGGTCAATAATCTGCACATCCGTGTATTTAACCGGCAGCCCCACGGATACGTTGTTTTTATGCCACGGAGTATTGACGCTGATGAGAGGGCTATTTTCACTCATCCCATAGCCATGTACCATGTTAAAGCCCAAGGAATCAAAGAAATCCGCAGTTTTGGGGTTCAAAGGTCCTCCTCCAGCCACCATGATCCGGATCGAGGCGAGGCCTGCTTTCTTACGGATAAACCGAAAAACCCGCTGACCAAAGGGGTAATTGCCCTTTTTGGCCTGGTCCAGGGCGATTTTCCGTAAGCCCTTGAGAGAAAACCGGAGTATACCGGGGATTTTTTGGTAGCCCTGATCAATGGCGGCCATAACCTTGTCGTAAAGGAGGGGCACCGCGATGAGGAAGGTCCCACCCCCCTCCCGACGACCATCCACCCCCCCCTGGCCGACTAGATTTTCTACAATAATGATGGCCGCTCCCACCGAGAGGGGGGAGATAAAGGAGCAAGTGGTAGGGTAGGTGTGATGCAAGGGAAGGACGTTGATGAATACATCCGTTTCATAGGCCCTAAGGGACTGAATCGCCGCGCTGGCATTGGCAATGATCCCCTTGTGGTGCAAAGTTACTCCCTTGGCAAAACCGGAGGTCCCAGAGGTAAAGACAATAGATACCGGATCATGCTCGGCGATGTCCTGCACTTGAGGCAGGGCCTGGTTCTGCGCCTGGACACCAAAGGCCTCATAGGAATGGGGCCCTTCCGTATCGAAACAGACCCGGACAGGGAGGGGTATCTCCTGGACCGCTAGGGAATTAGCAAAGATTTGTTTTCTCAGGGAATAAAAAAAGGCCTTGGCCCTAGTCATGGTCAGGATGTTTTGACATTCCGCTTCAGTTATGAGGAAATCAATAGGAACCACCGTAAGACCGGCAATAGCCGCCCCCAGCCAGACCGCCATCCATTCGGGCCGGTTTTCCGCCCAGAGGGCTACCCGGTCCCCTTTGCACAGACCTGCGGCCAGGAGGCCCCGACCTATTCGCCGACACTCGGCCCCGAGCTTATTGAAGGACCACCGGGTGAATTCCTGCTGCTTTCCGGAACGGTATAAAATGGCGGTCTTATCTTGCCAACGCTCTTCCAGGACATTCAACCAGCCAATGAAATTCGGATAGGGTAGGTCCGGCCAATCCGCAATATAGGTACTGTAATCCAGCATAATAGTATAGTGTAAACACATTCCGTTTTTTTGTCGAGCATATAGCCACTTCATCAGGTTCCCAGCATTCCCTTATTCGTCCCAACCAGAACCCTCCTCAACAGATGGGTTAATCACCACTACTGGCCAGAGGCATTACACCTCCGGGGAGGTGCAGGATGTCTCCCACCACAACCCCAGCACGGCTGAACCAGGCTTGAGGGACCTCCAAGGCGTACCGGGCGGAACGGCTTGAATACAGGGGCTTCATATCTCCTGGTTCCATATCGCGAATTTCTAGAATCCTCCCTTCCACTGAAATAAAGGCTATAGAAAGGGGGATGAGCGTGTTCTTCATCCAAAAAGATAGAATCTGGTCTTTTTCAAATATAAAAAGCATACCCTTACCATCTGCAAGGCTTTTCCGGTACATAAGCCCCTGGGTTCGCTGCTGATCGGTTTGGGCAAGCTCCACGCTTATGGGAATACGCTTCCCCGGACCGGTCTCAATGGTTAGTTCCTGGGTTTCAAAGATCAAGCCCCGGGCTTTACAATTAAGCCCGGCCAGGATAAAACAAAGACCGCAAACCAAGCCTATTCCCCGGAGCACCCCAGGGAGCGTCCGTAACCGGGGGAAAAGACCACTAAAAGCCATCGAGAAAATCCTCGCGTATCTGTAGGTCCTGGGACGCTTGGGTTTGAGCAGTGTCCAACAGTTCGTTGAACGCCTGTAGGTCTATATATTTGACCGTCAAAGGCCGTTCAATGGTGATTCGGGTATCCGCCGATTCCCAAACCGCCTGCTGAGGGTCTAGTACCGTCGGTTCCCCGTATTTCTGCACAAAAACCGTGAAGATCGAATAGTGGTCCACCAGAGCCGTATTCATAGTAAAAGCCATGACAAACAGTTTCCCAGAACGGAACTGAAAAAGCGCCCGCTTGATAAAAGAAAACCCCGTGGTTTCCACCAGGTTTTGCTCCCCAATGGGCAGGAATGAAACATCCCGGTCTCCGCGAAAGTTAAAAAGCTCATCGGCCTTCAGGGCCTCTTTGAGGTCGTCCAGGCTCATACTCAGGGAAAGGTCCCGATATACCCGGGGAAGCTCCGGCTTGGCTTCCCCATTGTCCGAG
>JAITJK010000030.1 GCA_031278935.1 Spirochaetaceae bacterium
AAAAAGAGTATCCCGCCATGGGCGCACGGTTTGAGTCCTTCCTGGAAATCGCCTACGCCATGGTGCTGAAGATGGTCCACTTTGTGATCAAATTTACCCCCTATGGCGTTCTGGCCATCATCACGGTCCGGGTTGCATCGGGAAGCGGACGGTTCATCCTCCAACTGGGGCTGGTGATCGCGGCGTCCTTTGCGGCGCTCTTGGCCATATTCATCATGCACTTGGTGATTGCGGCGGTAGGAGGGATTTCGCCCGTAACGTATCTCAAAAAAAGCGCCCCGGCCTTGCTCTTCGCCTTTAGTTCCCGCAGCAGCGCGGCCACGGTGCCCTTGACCGTCCAGGCCCAGCGGAGCCTGGGGGTGGGGGAGGCCAACGCAAACCTGGCCGCAGCCCTGGGGACCTGCATCGGGCAAAACGCCTGCGCGGGTATGACCCCGCCCATGCTGGCGATCCTCGTGGGGCAGGTCCAGGGCTGGGATGTCTGGTCTGCGGCTTTCATCATCCCCTTGGTCTTATACGGGGTGATTGCCTCTATCGGGACTGCCGGCGTAGGGGGTGGGGCGATCAACGTGTCCCTCCTGGTCTTGTCCCTCATGGGCCTTCCGGTGGAACTGGTAACGGTGCTTATCTCGGTGGATTTCATCATCGACATGGGGCGGACGCTTATCAACGTGAGTGACAGTATACTTTCGGGGTATATCGCCGGCCGGCTGGAGCAGGAGATAAACCAGGATCTATTGCACGACCGCATAAGCCTTGAGGCCCTGGAAAACCAGGAACTCTCGGCTGGCTACGGCGCGGTTTAGGGGTGGTTTATGGGATCCAGTAGGGATTCCCTTTGGTCCTCCTGCGTGAGCGGCGGATGTGGGGCGAAGATAGAAAGCGACGGGCTTTCGCGCCTCCTTGCAGGGCTGCCCCGAGGGAGGGATGCCCGGCTGCTGGTGGGCTATGAGGGCGCTGATGACGCGGCGGTGTATGCGCTTGACGGAGCCTATTCTCTGATATGCACCGCAGACTTTTTCCCCCCCATGATCAACGATCCCCGGGCCTTTGGGCGGATAGCTGCGGCCAATGCATTAAGCGACGTATGGGCCATGGGGGGCCGTCCTTTGGTGGCCTTGAACTTGGTGTGTTTTCCGGAAGCTCTGGACAAGGAGCTTCTCGCGGAGATGCTCGCCGGGGGCGCTGAGAAGATCGCCGAAGCCGGCGCGGTTTTGGGTGGAGGCCATTCGATTTACGACCGGGAGCCTAAGTACGGCTTGTCGGTTACGGGCATGGTGAAAACCGCGAAGGTGCTGCACAATAATACGCCTGAACCCGGACATCGGGTAATTCTCACCAAGCCCCTAGGTGTGGGGATCGTGATGGCTGCGCATCGGGTAGGCCTGGCCGCAGAGCAGGCGGTCCAGCAGGCGGTCGCCGCCATGGAGCGGCTGAACCGTTATGCCTGCGAAGCTATGACGGAATGCAGGGTAAGCGCCTGCACCGATGTTACGGGCTTTGGACTGCTGGGACACGCCCTGGAGATGGTCGGAGATAGGGCGTCGATGGTACTCTACCCTGATGCCCTACCCTGCATCCCTGAGGCGTTGGACTATGCGAAGGAGTATCTTTTGACCGCCGCAGGGCAGCGGAACCGGAATCGTGCGGAGCGGACCGTGGATGTGGGGGCGCTCCCCTTTGCGGTGCAGGAGCTTTTGTTCGATCCCCAGACCTCAGGAGGGCTCTTGATAGCCCTCGCCCCGGACGAAGCGGAGGAACTGGTCCGCCGTATCCACCAGGCTGGGGACCCTTGCGCGGCCGTCATCGGGGAAATCGTACCTCGATCAGGCGAGGCCATACGTTTTAGTCTGTGAGGGGAGGCGGGAAGAAAAAGTCCGCCATAAACGTCAGGCTGCGCGGCGAAGCAATCGAGGAAAGGGGATCCTCGGCTAGATTATTTCGCTCTCGGCTCATCTCCCCGTAGCATAAGAGGGGTTTGGGGGTCAGACCCCTATACCTTAAGAACAAAACCTACAGGAGGTTTATATGAAAACATTGGATATGCTGGGGCAGCCGTGTCCCATCCCGGTAGTAAAGGCGAAAGAAGCGCTTGCTCAGGAAGCGAGCGTGGTGGTCCTAGTGGACAACCTGACGGCGGTACAGAACCTTGAAAAGATGGCCAAGGGAACCGGTTGCGGTTTTTCTTATGCCTCAGAGGGGGCGAGCTACCGGGTAAGGATCGTGAAAGACCCTGATGCCGGGGAACTCTCCTGCGCTCAAGAGGATAGCCCGGCAGATAAAGCCCCGGCCTCAGAAACCAGGAACCGAGGCCCGGTGGTACTCATAAGTGCGGAAACCCTGGGACGCGGGTCTGAGGATCTCGGGCGTATCCTCATCAAGGGCTTCGTCTTTTCCCTAACCCAGTTACAGCCCCTCCCCGAAGCGGTGCTGTTCATCAACGGAGGCGCCCAGCTCACTACCGAGGGGGCGACCACCGTCCCGGACCTCAAGACCCTGGAAGCAAAAGGCGTGGGCATACATACCTGCGGAACCTGCGCCAATTATTACCAGCTCACCTCGGCCCTGGCGGTGGGAACCATCGTGGATATGCTGCACATAGTAAACTGCTTGGCCCATGCCTCCACCGTAATCACCGTATGATCTACGCCAATTACGCCGCTACCACCCCCGCCTTGTCCCCGGGGGTTACCCGGGAATTGCGTTCCTACCTGGGGGAGACCCACCTGAACGCCGCCCGGAATTTCGAGGGCCTTGAGGCCGGGGCCATTGCCCTGCGGGCTCGTAAAGCCCTGGCCCGGCTCTTCGGCGCGGAGAGCCCCTTGCAGGTGGTGTTCACCAGCGGTGCAACGGCCGGGCTTAACCTGGTCATACAGGGTTTGGTACGGCCTGGGGACCATGTGCTTGCCACTATGGTGGAACACAATGCCGTGGCCCGCCCCCTTGAGGCCCTGCGAAAAACCGGTATCATAACGGTAGACTGGCTTCCCTGCGACGCCGAGGGTTTTTTGGATCCCCAGCAAGTCCGACAGGGGATCAAAAAAAATACCCGGCTTTTGATCCTGTCCCATGCGTCTAATGTGTTGGGGACCCTCTTGCCGGTGGCGGAATGTTTTAGCATCGCCCGGGAACAAGGGGTGTTTACGCTGCTCGATGCGGCCCAGACCGCCGGGGTCATACCCCTTACCAGGGAACTCGGCGCCGACGGAATCGTGTTTACCGGGCATAAGGGGCTGGGGGCCCTTGCAGGGATCGGCGGTCTGGTTCTGGGCGAGGAGGTTTCCCAGGCTATGCGGCCCTGGATTGCAGGAGGAACTGGCAGCGCCTCCGCATCTTTAGATATGCCCCTATTCCTCCCAGACAAGTTCGAGCCGGGCACCCAGAACACCATGGGGATTTTAAGCCTCGCGGTCTCGGTGGAGGAACTGCTTGATATAGGGGTGGAAACCATCCGAGAACAGGAAAAGGCCCTCACCAGCCGCTTCATATCGGGGCTTGAGGCCCTGTCCAATGTCCGCCTCTATGGGCCGAAGGAGCCGGATCACCGAACTGCCCCGGTTTCCCTGGGGATTCAGGGCTCTGATCCCGGTGAAGTCGCAGGGTCTCTATTTGAGAAACACCGTATCGTTACCCGTAGCGGCCTACACTGTGCGCCTTTGGCCCATAAGACCGCAGGAACCTATCCTGAGGGGACGGTTCGCTTCAGCTTTGGTCGGGGGAGCACGGAAGCAGAGGTTGACTCGACCCTTGAGGCTCTTGCCACCTACGGTGGAGGCCCTACCAGTGGGTTTAGGGTCCCTGTATGACCGAGAGGATTGGGATCGAGACAATCCTTGATTCAGTTCTTCATCGCTTATCCGGGTGCCGGGATGAAGGGGAGCGAGAATAGGGGCGGAAAAGTTGGTTGGGGCGGCGATTCCCCTGTAGGGTCTGAGCCCAGTCCTCGAATCCTTCTCAACTCGCTGCTCCCCTCCACCCGGTTATACCGCTGGGCGAACACCTGCTTCAGCCATTCCAGTACCTCCTCTTTCCCTCACAGTTCCGCGCCATTGGAGGCGATTACCCTTTTGTACCAATCGAAGGAGGTTTTTTTCTGGCGCTCAAGGGTTCCGCTGCCGTCGTCCTGCCGGTCTACGTAAACAAAACCGTAGCGTTTCGACATTTCGCCGGTAGAGGCGCTCACCAAATCTATGGGCGCCCAGGTGGTGTAGCCCATAACCTCAACGCCGTCCAAGGATATCGCATCCCGGAGCGCGGCAATGTGTTCCCGGAGATAGGCGATGCGGTAGTCATCATGGATGGATCCATCCGCTTCAACTACATCCCGAGCGCCCAGTCCGTTTTCCACCACAAAGAGCGGCA
>JAITJK010000033.1 GCA_031278935.1 Spirochaetaceae bacterium
TCATACGACGATGCCAGCAGGAATGGAATCTTTCCCGCCAGCAGCAGCACTTCATAGTCATTATCCACCGGCACGGCTACCCGTATCGACCCTTCAGTTCTACTCGCCCTCCCGGTATAGACAGAGACGACTCCTTCGTCTGTCGTCTTCTTGAAGAACACCTCGTAATAATCCACTAAGAGCTCCACCCGGTCTTCCTTCACGGACCGGCTTCCCTTATCCGACCCCAGGGCCACGGTTACGCTTACCATATCACCGGGTTTTTCGCCGATTTCCGGGGCATCGATTCCGGGGGAAGTGACCTGGTCTTGGGCTAGGGGCTGCATCATACCGCTGTCGCTACAGGCCCCTCCCAGCAGGAGGGCTACCAACCCGAGCCCAGTGGCGAGGATTCGCAGGCTTACCTTTTTCATATCTGCTCCTTTTACCCCCGCTTGGGGGTTCCATACCGCGAGGGGCCTTGAGGAGAGGTCCGATGCGGCCAAACGAAGTTACACCGGGGGCCTAAACAGGCTACCGGAGCCGCGGGGTTCGTACCGAAGGGAAGCGGAGGAGGGTAATACCGAGGGGATATATGCCTAGCGGGGCTAGGGAGGAGGCGGGATTTAGGTACTTGACAAAGGCTGAAGAAGCTTGTATACTTCCGGTGTCCGGTGTCCGGTGTCCGGTGTCCGGTGTCCGGTGTCCGGTGTCCGGTGTCCGGTGTCCGGTGTCCGGTGTCCGGTGTCGCGGCCTGCGGCCCGTAGTGTTTTCTCTCATAACCTGCTCCTTAAAAAAAGTCTCCGCCCCTGAAGGGACGACCTGCTTACTTTATTAGTCTAGGCCTTAATGTTTCAGAAGGCAACAAAAAAATATTTTTTTCTATAGCCCCAGTCCCCAACAGCCGATAGTCCCGCCGCTGGCCATGACATCAAGTTAGAACACCCCATTGAAATTTATTTCAAAATACGCTTATGCTGACCCTATAATCGCGTCTACAGAATGAGCCAGAAACGAGGAGATTTTAAGGAGAGAACTATGATAAAAAAAATGGCCTTTTGTGCCGCCCTGATGCTCAGTATCGCAGGAGCTTCGGTATTTGCTAGGGGGAAACAGCAGCAACAAAGCGGAACCCCGGCGGGGACTATTACCGTGCGCTTATTAACCGACTCCAGTGGAATCGACGATAAATCCTTTAATGCCGCAGCATGGCGGGGCATCCTGGAATTCTACGGAGATACCTGGACCAATACCAGGCAGCGGGGCGGAGCTTACGATGTGGTAGTCGCCCAAACCCAAGATATGTATATCCCCAACCTCCAGCAGGCTACGGATGAACAGTACGACCTGATTGTAACGGCGGGCTTTACCTTTGCCGATGCCCTTACCGAAGTTGCTACGGGTAACCCCTCCCAGAAATACATGATCCTTGATGTAGACTCGGTCAAGTTGCCCAACGTATTAGAGGCGCTCTTTGCGGAACATGAAGGGTCCTACCTAGTTGGCGTGGTCGCGGCCCTCAAAGCCCAGGCCGACGGGATTGAAAACCCCAAATTCGGCTTTATCGGCGGAATTCCCGGGGGGACGATCACTAAATTTGAAGTCGGTTTCGTGCAGGGAGTCCTTGCGATACTTCCTGACGCCCAGATCGTGGATTACTATGTCAATAGCTGGAGTGAACCGGGGCTGGCCAAGACCCAGGCCAAAACCTGGTATGATTCCGGGGTCTATGCCATCTATTCCGCCGCCGGAAGTAGCGGGAACGGAACCATTGCCCAGGCAAAAGAATACCGGATTCAAGGTAAAAATATCTGGGCCATTGGGGTGGATTCGGATCAGCATGAAGAGGGCCTGTATACGGATACGGAATCCGCAGTCCTCACCTCCATGATTAAGCGGGTAGAATCCGGCGTACTCTACGGCCTGAAAGCGGTAAAAAATAATACCTTCAAAGGGGAAGTGATTACCCTTGGCGTGAAAGCCGCTGGGGTGGGCTACTCTACGATGAATCCGGCCATAACCGCAGATATTCAAAACCAAGTGGAGACCATAAAGGAGCAGATCATTTCCGGGCAGATTAGCGTGGTCCGTACCCATGCAGAAGCCCAAAAACTTAACGGTTTCCCCCAAGACCTGAAGGCCTTGGATTAAAACTATGCATCAGAGCGGGCCAGAAGGCCCGTTTTTTCAGGGGTGGAGGCGGCGCCTCAGGTAAACGCCTCCAGAAAGGTTACGGTGAAGCGCGATGGGGAGCGTCCATGTCTACACCTGCCATTGAGATGGTGAATATCACCAAAATCTTCCCCGGAATCATTGCCAACGACAAGGTCAATTTCACGGTGGAAGGCGGTGAGATTCATGCCTTGCTGGGAGAAAATGGCGCGGGGAAATCTACCCTCATGTCCATTCTCTTTGGCCTGTATGAACCCGACGGGGGAGTCAACAAAATATGGGGCCGGGAAGTGCATATTCGCAATCCCAACGACGCCACGGCCCTGCATATCGGTATGGTTCATCAGCATTTTAAGCTCATCCATAATTTCACCGTTACGGAAAACATTGTGTTGGGCCTTGAACCTCGTACCCCCATAGGCAATCTGGACCTCAAAACCGCAGAAAAACGGGTGCGAAACTTGTCCGAAACCTATGCCCTCGCAGTGGACCCCCGGGCCTTAATTGAACACATCACCGTGGGGATGCAACAGCGAGTGGAAATCCTGAAAATTTTGTACCGGGATGCGGACATTCTTATCTTTGATGAACCTACGGCGGTGCTGACCCCTCAAGAAATCGACGAGCTTTTGGCCATCTTCCGGAGACTCAAAGCAGAGGGAAAAACCATCGTATTTATCACGCATAAGCTGAAAGAAATCAAAGCCGTGGCAGACCGCTGTACGGTTCTGCGCCGGGGTAAATCTGTGGGAACCGTTACGGTCAAGGACGCGGATGAGCAGGAGCTGGCAGAGAAAATGGTAGGCCGTACCGTGAACTTCCGGCCGCATAAGCGTGAGGCCCATCCCGGGAAACTGATTCTCCAGCTGGAAAACCTAAGCGTTATGGGCCCCAAGGGGATTCCCGCAGTGAAGAACTTTACCCTGGATGTGCGGGCCGGGGAAGTGGTGGGCGTTGCCGGCGTAGACGGCAATGGCCAGACCGAGCTAGTGGCGGCGATCACCGGCTTGCTTCCGCTTAAGTCCGGGCGG
>JAITJK010000091.1 GCA_031278935.1 Spirochaetaceae bacterium
GATCAAAACCCTGATAACCGTAGCTGCGCCCTTCATACCCTTCATCACCGAAGCGATTTGGGGCAATCTCCGGCTTCCTGAAGAACCGCCATCGGTGCATCTTATGGATTTTCCCTTGGTACGGTATGCGCGACGGGATGCTCAACTCGAATACAAGATGGCAGCGGTGCAGCACGCGGTTTCCCTGGGCCGTTCTCTCCGTTCTCAGTATAACCTCAAGGTTCGCCAGCCCCTGCGGCGGGTGGAACTGGTAACTCGTAACGAGGAAGAGAAGAAAGTCCTCCTGGAAATGGAGGACAGCATCCGGGAAGAGCTTAATGTGAAGGAAGTGGTCTTCCGGGACAACGAGGAAGACCTGGTGGTATACGAGGTCAAGGCGAATTTCCGTATCCTGGGCAAAACCTTGGGTAAGGATATGAAGGCCGCAGCGGCCTGTATTGAGGCCTTGAGTCAGAACGAAATCCAGGGGCTCCTTGAGGGGGCCACCCTATCCCTGGAAATACCTGAGGCAGTGGAAGCATCCCATCGGATCGTAGAGATCACTGCAGATAAACTGGACATCCGGCGGATCGAGAAGGCCCATCTCAAGGTGATAAACGAAGGCACCCTCACGGTGGCCTTGGACACAGAGATTTCCCCGGAACTTGCTCAGGAAGGAGACGTACGGGACCTGGTCCGGGGAGTGCAGAACCTCCGAAAAGAAGCGGGCTTTGCCGTTACCGACCGCATACAGCTACGGCTCTTTGGCTCCCCGCGTTTACACGGGGCCCTCAATAGTTTTGCCGAGTATGTGGCGGCGGAGACCCTAGCGGAGGAGGTGCGCTGGGTTGAATCGCCGGGCTTACATAGCATAGAAGCGGGATCGGAACAGTGGCAGGTAGGACTTGAAAAAGTATAGCGTGGTATTCGTGCTACGGGCGGCTTGGGACTGGGGCGCCGCGTCGCGTTTGCTGTTCTTGGGTATGGCGGTATTGCTCGCCGCCTGCGCGACCGCGCCTAAGCCGCCCCAGGTTCCGGAAGTTGAACGTTTCCTTGGCTTCCCTCCCGGAGCCTTGGGGTACCTGTATGTTGATACCGTTAAGGCTCGACCCATCCTAGAGGTGGTTCTCCAGGATCTTATGAGGGGAAACCCAAAAACCATGGCTGCGGCGTTAGACAAAACCACCAAGGCCACGGCGGCCTTGTATCCCAAAGGGGCTCCCCAGCGGTTCTTGGTTGCAGCCCAGGGCCGGTACCCTCGTTTTGGGGCCTCCTTGTCCTTTACCTTCAGTTCCGCTTGGAAGAAGCGTCACGCCATCTCAGGCCCTTCCTACTGGTATTCCCTGCGGCAGGGCATTGGGGTGCGGCTTGAGACCGATAGGGCCATTATTTCAGACGGGGAGCCTCTGCTTCTGGGGGAAAGCGTGGTTCCGCAGGTCCCGGAAGCCTTTGCTTCCTTCGCTGAAGAGGCCGCCCTTTCGGGCTGGCTTACCGAAGGGGCTATGCCGCTCAACCAACTGTTGCAGACCCTGGGAATACCCCTACAGATTCCTACCGGGCAGGTCGTGTTCCGTCTTGAGTCGTGGGAAACGGGGTATCAAGGGCTCATCCGTCTTGAAACCCCGTCGGTAAGTCAAGCTAAAGCTCTAGCAAGCCTCTTTTCTTTGGCCGGCCTTTTCATCGGGAAGCAGGATCTCCAGGGATGGGGAAGCATCCTCTTCGCCCATCCTCCGGTTCAGGACGGAGCCGTAGTAACGTTGCAAACCGGTCTGTTAGAGCCTAAGGAGCTTGCTTTACTTTTTAGCACGTTCTCGGTATATTCTAACTAATTTCAGGGTCTTTCGTATCCGGGAGGCCCTTTAGACAAACAGGTACCTAACTAAAGAGGAAATGTTATGCCCACCTATGAATATGAATGTAAAAGTTGTGGTTATACTTTTGATGCCTTTCAGTCTATGAGCGACTCTCCCCTTACGGAGTGTCCTCAATGCGGAGAGACCCTAAGACGGCTCATCAACGGCGGAAGCGGTGTCATCTTTAAGGGGTCCGGGGTTTATGTAACCGACAAACAGGGGCGCGCTGCGGCTTCCACCAAAGGGACTCAGGGCGCGGCGGGAGAGCCTAAGGCCGAGGGAGCTACCACACCGTCCGGGGGTGAAAAGGCTAAAACCACCGCCGAGACCACGCCCAGCACAAGCGCGCTCGAGAAGAAGAAGGCCGGTTAAGCCGGCCATGCATTTTGCGAATCGAGCCTCCTCTGAAGAGGAGGTTTCCTCGGAGAAACTGCGGTTTTTTTGCGATAACTGTGGGGTTGAGGTAGCTCGGGAAGCCCAGAGCTGCCACGGGTGCGGTAAATCTTTCGCGTCGGTACGTTGTCCCGCCTGTGGGTTCAGCGGGTCCTTAGATCGCTTTAAGGATAGTTGTCCCGCCTGTGGGTATTCTGTCCATGACAAAGCGGCCCAGGAAAAAAAAGCGGGCGCCTCAGAGTCGGTTTCAACGCAGAAGTCTCATGAGCCTACCAGTGAATCCTTACCCCTTTGGGTCTACCTCGTTACTGGCTTGGCCCTGATAGGAACCCTTACGGTGCTTTTTTTTACGTTTCAGGGAAGTGCACCCTGACCAGACCGGTGGCTTGGGTACTGAGCTAAGGAGTGTATATGCGATCAGGTAAGAACTTGCTGGTAAGTGGAGGCGCGGGATTCATCGGCGTGAACTTTATCCGGCGGCTTTTAAGCGATGGCCATCCGTTTTCTGGTAGGATTATCAACCTGGACGCCCTTACGTATGCGGGGAACCTCACCAGTTTGGGAGACCTGGCCCGTCGGCATGGGGGGACGCGGTATTTTTTTGAAGCCGGGGATATTGGGGATAGCCCACGAGTCCAAGAACTTTTCACCCGCTATGAGATTGATACGGTAGTGCATTTTGCCGCAGAAAGCCATGTAGACCGTTCGATTGTGGGACCCGAAGCCTTTATTAAGACCAATGTTCTCGGTACCTTTACCCTCCTTGAGGCGGCCCGGCGGTATTGGGGGCCGCGCCCGGAGGGA
>JAITJK010000122.1 GCA_031278935.1 Spirochaetaceae bacterium
ATTACCGACCAGAACCCTGAAGACAAGTACCAGGTGCTGGACAAATACTGCCGGGACCTCACCGCCCTGGCCCGACTGGAAAAGCTCGATCCCGTGATTGGCCGGGATGAGGAAATCCGGCGGGTCATGCAGGTCCTCTCCCGGCGCACTAAGAACAACCCGGTCCTTATCGGCGAGCCTGGGGTAGGGAAGACTGCCATTGCCGAAGGGCTTGCCCGGCGTATCATGGCCGGGGACGTACCGGACGGACTCAAGGGCAAACGGCTCCTCTCCCTGGATCTGGGGTCCCTGGTGGCGGGGGCCAAATTTCGGGGGGAATTTGAAGACCGCCTCAAGGCGGTGATCCATGAAATTCAAGAGTCCCAGGGCAAGATCATCCTCTTTATCGACGAACTGCACACCCTGGTAGGGGCCGGAGCCGCAGAAGGGGCCACGGACGCCTCGAATCTCCTCAAGCCCGCCCTAGCCCGGGGGGAACTCCGCTGTATCGGGGCTACGACCTTGGATGAATACCGCAAGTATATTGAGAAGGACGCAGCCTTGGAACGGCGTTTCCAGCAGGTCTATACCCCAGAGCCGTCGGTGGAAAATACCATTGCCATCCTCCGGGGCCTTAAAGAACGCTACGAGGTTCATCACGGGGTACGCATTAAGGATGAGGCCCTGGTAGCGGCGGCCCGCCTCTCGGACCGGTACATTACCAGCCGGTTCCTGCCGGACAAGGCCATAGACCTGGTGGATGAGGCGGCGAGCCGGCTCAAAATGGAACTAGACAGCCGCCCTACGGAGCTGGATAAGCTGGAACGCAAGCTCTTGCAACGGTCCATAGAAAAGCAGGCCCTGAGCAAGGAAGAGGACGGCGCGTCCCGGGAACGGCTGGGTAAGCTCGATGGAGAAATCGCGAACCTCAGCGCGGAACGAGACGCCATGCAGGTCCGGTGGGATCGGGAAAAACAAGATATTCAGCAGGTCCGGGAGATAAAGCAATATATAGAAGAACTTAAAATAGAAGAAACCCGATATGAACGAGAGGGGAACCTCACCAAGGCGGCGGAATACAAGCACGGCCTCATTCCAGACGCCCAGAAGAAACTCAGCCGCCTGACGAGCCAGTTGGAAAGCCGCCGCGGGGAGGACAAACCCGCTTTGTTGCGGGAAGAGGTCCGAGAAGAGGACATTGCCCAGGTGGTTTCCGCCTGGACCGGGATACCCCTGACCAAGATGCTTTCCGGGGAATTGCAGAAGTACCTGGACTTAGAGAAGGTCTTAGCCGCCCGGGTGGTGGGCCAAGAAGCGGCGGTGCGCGCCGTAGCAGACGCCATCCGGCGGAACAAGGCGGGCCTTTCCGACGGGAGCCGCCCCTTGGGGTCCTTCTTGTTTCTCGGACCAACGGGGGTAGGCAAAACCGAGCTGGCCAAAACCCTGGCGGATTTTCTCTTTAACGACGAGAAGGCCCTCACCCGGATCGATATGAGCGAGTATGGGGAACGGCACGCGGTGAGCCGCCTCATCGGTGCGCCTCCGGGGTATGTGGGGTATGAGCAGGGGGGCCAGCTCACTGAGGCGGTCCGTAGGCGACCCTACAGCGTGATCCTCTTCGATGAAATTGAGAAGGCCCATCCTGAGGTGTTTAATCTGTTTCTCCAGCTCTTGGACGACGGGCGGCTTACCGATGGCCAAGGCCGGGTGGTGGACTTTAAGCACGTGATCATCATCATGACTAGCAACCTAGGGTCAGACCTCATCCTGGAGGCCAAAGACGCGCGGGACATTGAAGGGGCCATAAGCGCCCTCTTAAAGCAGCATTTCAGGCCCGAATTCCTTAACCGTATTGACGAGCGAGTAACCTTTACGCGCTTAGGCCCTGGGGAGATCCGCAGCATCCTGGAAATTCAGCTTAAGCGCTTGAACCAACGGCTGGGTGAACGGAAAATCACCCTCACCCTCACCCCCGAGGCCAAGGACTTTTTAGCGGAACGGGGCTATGATCCTCTTTTCGGGGCCCGGCCTCTGAAGCGGATCATCCAGAATGAGCTGGAAAACCCCCTCGCCAAGGCCATGATCGCGGGAAACATCAAGGAAAACGACGCCTGTATCGCCGATGCCCAAGGCGAAGGATTGAGTTTCCGTACGCTTGCAAGCCGATCCGGGTAACGAACGACCCCTATGCAGGAAAATATACGTATTCCGGAAGCACTGCTGGTCTTGTTTCTGGTACTGCCGATCATCCAGCCTTTTAGCAGAACCTTGCAGGCCCAGAAGGGTTTACTCTACTTTCCCCTGGTGGCGGCGGCTATTGGGGTGGGTTTGTTTCCCGCTTATGGATTTCGTCCGGAATGTGTTCCCTTGCTGCTGTGGACGCTGGTCCTGACGATCCGGCATATCCCCATATTGCTGGATCACCTGGGCTATTTGGACCTGGATACGCCTCCCCGAAAGGGCTCTATCTCGATCTATCTTGGGGTGCTGCTCCTCACTGCAGCGGCGGCCCTGTATTTTGCCCCCCGGGAGGATACCCGCTTGTCCCAGGAGGGGGTGCGGACCCACACCATCCGGGACGAGGGCCGGAATGCAGAACTTTTTCTGCGTCTCTATGGCCCTGAAAACCTTGACCCGACGGCGTCAGAGCGGCCTTTGTTGCTCCTCGCACCGCCGCTCTTAGGTTCTGTGGGCATGGTGGATCAGGTGGGGGGAGGGCTTCGGGATCAGGGCTTTACGGTCTTGACCTTTTCCCGTAAAGGCTTTGACTCTCCGGCCTGGGGCGCCGACGGGAAGCGCTACAGCCCTCCACTCTCCATGCAATGGCGGATTCTCTCAGCCTTTATCCAGGGAAACCGGATGCCCAAGGCGAATCTCCAGGGTCAGACCCTGGAGATGGAGCGAATGGCGGACATAAACTTTCTCCTTACTTATATGAAGGAGGACTTGTACCGGGATTTCCCGGAGTCCGGGGCGGCGCGGAATGCCCTTTTTCTCGCTGGATACGATGCGGGGGGGTCCGCCTTGATCCTGCTCGGCGCTTCGGATGTGTGGCGGGGGACCCATCCAGAGGTGCGGGGTCTTATAGTGGTGGAAAGCCCGCTGTGGTCGGCATATCAGACCAACGAGGATGGGCAGCTCCTTGCAATCAAGGCCCCGATTCGGCCTCAGCTTCCCACGCTGGTTATGACTTCCGATAGAATAAACGACGCGGTACAGCGGAAGGGTCGGTATGCACCGCTACTCACCATAGCACAGGCCCAGACTCCGGTGGTGCTCGCGGCGGTCGCGGGCTCAGGTCCTCTGGATTATTCCGATTGCCCAGCCAAGTATCCCCTATACGCGGCGTGTTTATCTGGAGAGACCCGTTCCCCGTGGAAATATGGCGACTTTATTCTGGGGACGGCGTCGATTATGACCAATTTTGCGAGTCTTCTTTTGGAACATCTTTCGGCGGATCCTCTGATTACAACAGCCTTATCCCGGCGCAAAGGCCTGGGGGGTGCTATGCATTTTGAGACCGGCGGCGCCTGGGACTTACCGGATTTCGGCTATGTCCTTACGCCTTAGCCTCATTTGCCATGGAGACGTAGCCCGCGACTGGCCTGTAGTTAGGGGACGGTCGCGCTTTACTTCTTGCCGTACTGGTACGCTCCAACACGCCTTCATCGCAAGGAGTTTCTGTTTGAGACGAATAGGTAGAATCAGGACGGAATACAGGAAGAGTTAGCGCCCCTTATCCGGGTTCGAGGATGTTGGGGAGCGGAAATAGGGGTGAGGGTGGCGTTTTTCCATACCAGGGTCTGACCCTGATGTCTGTCTCAGCTAGGTCCGCCACAGGCGCCTCAGGCGGCTCCCCCTCAAGTATCCATGACCCATACCGGTCTCCCCAGATATGTCCTTCCCGGCCTTGGGCCTGGTTGTACCGTTGGGCAAACACCTGCTTGAGCCACTTCATGATAGCCGGAAGTTGCAAGCCGTCTTTAGGCTTGATATAGAACGTGAGCCGGTCATCGGCAATACACAACCTCCGAATCTGGAACACAAACCGTTTCTTCGTCTCCTGGAAGACCTGGTTAAACAGGGTCAAAGCCTTGTAGTGGCGGAACAAAGGTTCTCGGTTGTTGATGCGGGTGCGGACTTCGTACCAAACCCCGCTTTGTAACACACGCAATGATCTCATACAGAATATACAGGTCGGAGATGCGGTTTTGCTTTAATTTCTTAGACCCATCTTGCAATTTTTTGAAGATAGGTTAGTATAGGAATATGCTCCAGGGCATGGTGCTCAAGGGGGTACTGACCTTATGAATCAAGATTCGTTCTGATTCGCTGAGGGCGGCGTAGTGGTACAAACTACGTAGCGTATCGAGACGAAGTACGGTGCGTTTATGCTCTCAGGAAAGGTCCTGAGAGCTTTTTTTGTTTAACCAATCAAGGAGAGGAATTATGAAACGGATTGCGGTAATCGGGGCGGTGCTGGAGAACCCCAAAATCAGCCAAAAAGCCTTTAACGAGACAGTTTCCCAGTACAAGGATATTGTGAAAGGCCGGATGGGTATTCCTTTTACCGAGGAAGACGTCGGGGTGATCGCTCTCACTCTCTTAGGTGAACTGGACGCCATTAACGCCCTTACGGGAAAACTTGGGAATCTTCCCCAGGTAATGGTGAAAACCGCAGTGTCCGGTGCGCTGAAAAACGAAGCATCCCCGGAGGTCGGAGTTTAAGCATGTTTATCAATCAAACCTACATTGAAGGGCTTTTGGAAGAAGCCCGGCATACGGATGATAAGACCATCAGCGCCTACCTGGATAAGGCGGAACGTTTTGAGGGCTTGCGGCACCAGGAAATAGCGGCCCTCTTGGTGCAAGACAAGCCCGCCCATCTCGCGCGGATTTTCGAGATTGCCGGCAAGATCAAGCAGCGGATCTATGGTAACCGCATCGTCCTCTTCGCGCCTTTGTATGTGAGTGACTACTGCGTGAACCGCTGCGCTTATTGTAGCTATAATTGCGGCCATAGCTTCAGTCGGCGCAAACTCACCATGGAGGAGATTCGGGAAGAGGTCCGCATTCTGGAGACCATGTGGCATAAGCGGATCGCCCTGGAAGCCGGGGAACACCCCGGAGAGTGTCCTCTTGACTATATTCTTGAGTGTATCCATACCATCTATGCTATGAAGTCTGAGAACGGGGAGATTCGGCGGATCAACGTCAATATCGCCGCTACTACGGTAGCGGAGTACCGGAAGCTGAAAGAGGCCAGCATCGGTACCTACATCCTCTTCCAGGAGACCTACCATCAGCCTACCTACGAGAAGGTTCACCACGCAGGGCCGAAGCGGGATTTTGTCTATCATCTCACCGCCTTTGACCGGGCCCAGGAAGGGGGCATTGATGACGTGGGGGGAGGGGTCCTTTTCGGGCTTGCGGACCCCTATTTCGAGGTTCTGGGCCTTATGATCCACAACGAGCATCTGGAATCTCGGTTCGGCGTGGGGTTTCACACCATCTCGGTGCCCCGGCTCTGTCCGGCGGCGGGGATGCGCCTGGAAGATTTTCCTCACCTCGTCGACGACGCCACCTTTACGAAACTCGTAGCTGTCATCCGCCTAGCCGTTCCCTTTACGGGGATGATTCTCTCCACCCGGGAAAACCACGAGATGCGGAAGAAGCTGCTGCGCCTGGGGATTTCTCAGATCAGCGCTGGCTCCAGTACCGAGGTCGGGGGCTATGGGAAACGGAAGCGTCATGAAGAGGTCAACCCTCAGTTTGTCGTCAATGATGATCGGAATGCCCTGGCTATTATTTCAGAGCTCATGGACGATGAGTTTATCCCCAGTTTTTGCACGGCCTGTTACCGCAAAGGCCGGACCGGCGACCGGTTTATGCGTTTGGCCAAATCCGCTCAGATCAAGAATGTCTGTCTCCCCAACGCTCTGACCACCTTGTGCGAGTTCGCCCTGGATTATGGGGACCCGGCGTTCAAGGAAAAGGCGGCCCAGGCTATCCGTCGGGAGCTTCCTGAGATCACCAATCCCAAGGTCCGGGTCCTAACTGAGCAAAACGTGGAAAATATCCGCCAAGGGGGCCGGGACTTTTTCATCTAACTTTTTTTCACCTGCCCTGGAGTCGTATGGGGCCTTGTGTGCGCCACAGGTCAGGTTGCTTGGGTCTGACTCCAAGGATTGAACGCACGTTGTATTACATTTTTACACCCCACGGTTTGCAAGGCTGTGCTTGAAAAACCATTACAGGAGCGCTCTATGGCTGATTTTGCCCTCCACCAAGACGCTGAAGTCTTACGACTTATTACCACCGAAGAAAACGACGAACAGGAAGCCCTGTTTGCTGCGGCCCGGCGGCAGCGAGAAATCTATTACCGCAAGGATGTGTATTTCCGGGGGCTGGTGGAATTTACCAATTATTGCAAGAACGATTGCTATTACTGCGGGATCCGCCGCAGTAATAGCCGGATCACCCGGTACCGGCTCTCCCTCACGGAGATTCTCCACAGCTGCCAGGTGGGGGCTAGGCTGGGATTCAAGACCTTTGTACTGCAAGGGGGAGAAGACCCCTGGTTTACAGATCAGCGGGTCGTCGAAATGGTCGCAGCGATTCGTGCGGCATATCCGGATCACGCCATTACCCTGTCCATTGGCGAGCGAAGCCAGGAAAGTTACAAGGCTTTTTTTCAGGCCGGGGCGAATCGCTATCTTTTACGCCATGAAACCGCCAATGACGCCCACTACCGAAAGCTCCACCCCGAAACTATGAGCCTGGCGGAACGGAAGCGCTGTCTCTTTACCCTCAAGGATATGGGATATCAGGTCGGGGCGGGCTTTATGGTGGGGACGCCTTTCCAGACCCCTGAGAACCTTGTGGAGGATCTGCGATTTTTGCAGGCCCTGGAACCCCACATGGTAGGTATCGGTCCGTTCATTCCCCAGGCAGACACACCTTTTGGTACGTATCCCGGAGGAACTCTTGCCTTAACCCTCAGGATGGTAGCGTTGACGCGACTGCTTCTGCCCCGGGCCCTCATTCCCGCCACCACGGCCCTGGGGACCATTGCGCCTCAAGGCCGGGAGCTTGGTCTCATGGCCGGGGCCAATGTGGTGATGCCCAATCTCTCTCCTAAGGAGGTACGGAAGCTCTACGCCCTGTATGACAACAAGATCTGCACCGGGGACGAAGCCGCAGAATGCCGGTTTTGCATGGAGGGTCGGATGCGGAACTTCGGCTTCACCCCCAATATGTCCCGTGGCGACCCACCTGACGTAGAGGCCCGTCGGCGGGTTTAAAGCCCGCGACTGTGCGTTATCTCCTCTTAACGCAACCTGTGCCAAAAACGAGGAGCGTAACAAAGCAATCCAGACAAGCATTCACTGCACTGGATTGCTTTGTTACGCTCGCGCCATGACGGTCTTGATAACCACGCGCGTTCATTCGTATAATCCGTAGCGCTTTATACTCTGGAGGGAATGAAAAAAAGCGATGAACCATAAGCCGGGTTCTGTGCGGTACCTCGTACCGGCTGTCATCTATCTGGCGGAATCCTCACGGATCCCCTCCACGCAGTCTACCCGCAGTATAAAACGGGCCGTTCTACCACTGTTTGACTTTGCTCCTGATGAGGCTTGCCGTGCCGGGATCGTTGCCGATCCCGCGGTGGGCTCTTACCCCACCTTTTCACCCTTACAACCCTCCCTCGGGCCAAAACCTGAGAGAAGGATCGCGGTTTGCTTTCTGTTGCGCTGGCTGTCGGAAGCGTCTTGGCGCTTCCGCCCGGGAATTACCCGGCATCATGCCCTGCGGAGCCCGGACTTTCCTCACCATAGACGCCGAAAGCGTCTATGACGCGACAGCTGTGGTCCATCGCTTATCTAAAACCTACTCATCATAATCGATATTGATCTTTTCTTCTTCCTCCTCGTCTTCTTCTTCCTCTTCGTCGTCTTCCATATCATCCAAATCCGCGAGGCTGCCCGCATCTTCAATATCGAAAAAGTCCGTTTCCCCTTGCTCGGATTCTTCATAATAGAGTATCCGGGAGCAATAAGGGCAAAAGATGATCTCTTCCCCCAGGCGGACCGTATTGGCAAATTGCGCGGGCAGGATCATGTGGCAGCCCATACACACTCCGCTCTTGATGGCCACGATGCCCCGGCCCATTTTATTGCGGATGATCCGCTCAAACTTGAAAAGGATCTCCGCGTCAATGTCCGGGGTTACCCCCCGTTCCTGCTCCAGCAACTGTGCAACCTGGGCCTTTTTTCCCACGATTTCCGCTTCGATACTGGCCCTGCGTTCCGCCAGTTCCGCTTCCTGCTGCTGGATCAAGGCGGCGCTTTGGCGCATCTGCTCTTCTAAGTCCTGGATGGTCCGTATTTGGATCTGTAGTTCTTTACGGTACTGCTGTTCTTTGTCCGTGGCATCCCTGATTTCTTTATCCAAGGCCTCGTATTCCCGCTGAGTATTGATGGAATCCATGTTTTTTTCGGCGTGTTCCCGGGAATGTTCGGCTTCCTTCAAAAGGTTATCGTATTCCGCTTCAGCCAGCTTCGCCCGTTCATAGTCTTGATTCTTCTCAATAAACGTTTTTTTGAGCCGGGCTAACAATTCCTCTTGGTTATTGAGAATCTTCGGCAATTCCTGAATATCATGTTCTAAGACGATTTTTTGAGAGAGGATATCCTGTAAGGCCCGTAAATTCTCAAAAATTGTATCCGTTGTCATCGTGTATCCCCTTTACTCGTGTTGCTTATGGCACTTCAGTGGTCTAAATAATCTTTTAAACGCCGGCTCCGTTTAGGATGCCGCAGTCGGCGTAGGGCTTTCGCCTCGATCTGCCGGATCCGTTCCCGGGTAACATTAAAATACAAGCCCACCTCTTCCAAGGTCAGGGAATACCCGTCATCTAAGCCGAAACGCATCTTCAGCACCTCCTGTTCCCGCAGGGGCAAGGTAGCCAACACCCCGG
>JAITJK010000158.1 GCA_031278935.1 Spirochaetaceae bacterium
TTGGTGCGGGCCCGGAAGATCACCGACGGTATGGCCATCCGTTGCGCCCACGCGATTGCGGAATTCTCCGAGAAGCGGGGCATAAGCCCGGACAACATCATCGCCACCATGGAAGAGACCGAGGTCTTTGCCCAGGAAGCCGCAGACGTGGCCCAAGAGGCGATTAAAGAAGGGGTCGCCCGGGTGGAGCTTTCTTGGGACGCCGTATACCGGCGGGCTAAGGAAGACATTGCCGCGGCCCGGGCCCTGGTGGAGGATATGCAAAGTCGAGGATACATCATCGAGCCCCCGCAGGCCATGCTGGAAGCGGCTTTAGCGAAGGCCATTGAAGGGGTACGCTAGGAGCGTTTTTTTGCATCTCTGGGGCAGGACCTCTTTCAGGGGTCTGACCCCGGTTCTCTATTTTTTACTTTTTTACGGTAAGGAGCACTGTTATGTCCCGAATTGCCAATCCGGTGCTGACCGGATTTCACGCGGATCCCTCTATCCTCCGGGTAGGAGCGTATTATTACCTCGCTAATTCCACTTTTGAGTGGTATCCTGGGGTAGAACTGCACCGTTCCCAAGATCTGGTTACTTGGGAGTCTTTGCCCTCACCCCTACGGGAACGGCGCCTGCTGGATATGGAGGGAGAACGCTCCTCCTGCGGGGTCTGGGCACCCTGTTTAAGCTATGGTCACGACCTGTTCTATCTGGTGTACAGCAACGTACGGACCTGGAACGCCGGGCCCTGGAAGGACTGCCCTAACTATGTAAGCACTGCCCCGTCCATCCAGGGGCCCTGGTCGGACCCGGTGTTTCTCAACTGTTCCGGCTTTGACGCCTCCTTGTTCCACGATGATGACGGTAGAAGCTGGTTACTGAACATGGAATGGGACTACCGGCAAAGCCCCGATCCCGAGGGACCTCAGTTCTCGGGGATCTTGCTTCAGGAATATCACCGGGAAACCCAGAAACTTATCGGCCCGGTGCGAAAGATTTTTACCGGTTCTCCCATAGGCTGCGTGGAAGGTCCTCATCTATACAAGCGTAAGGGCTGGTATTACCTTCTTACCGCCGAAGGCGGCACGGTGTACAACCACGCGGCCACGGTGGCCCGTTCCCGTTCCCTGGAAGGTCCTTATGAGATTCATCCCCATAATCCCCTGATAAGTTCCCGGGACAGGCCGGAACTCACGCTACAAAAGGCTGGCCACGCGAGTTGGTGTGAAACCCCTGAAGGGCGCACGTATCTGGCCTATCTCTGCGGGCGACCCCTTGCGCATACGAAACACTGTGTGCTGGGCCGAGAAACGGCCCTGGCCGAATTGGTGTGGCACGAGGACTGGCCGTATGTTAAGGGCGAACAGGGCGAGCGACTGAACTATCCGACGGATACCTTTGAACCGCCCGTGCCGCAGGCCAAAAGCCCTGCCCCAGCGAAGGGGGAGACGCAGTATATCTTTGACGGCCCGGAGCTTCCAGGGGATTTCAAAACCTTGCGCGTTCCCGCAGACCTGGATCGCTATTCCCTAAGCGCGCGAAGGGGGTATCTCAGGCTGCGGGGTGGTCAGTCCCCGGTTTCCCCCTATGGGCAGACCCTGCTAGCCCGGCGGCAGCAGGACTTTTCCTTCGACGCGGAAACCTGCGTGGACTTTAGCCCGACGAGTTTTCAGGAACTGGCCGGGCTTTGCTGGCGCTACGATGAACGCAACCAGTACCTGCTTGCCCTCACCCATGACGAGAAGCGGGGGAGGGTGCTTTCTGTGTTATCCCTCGTGGCGGGCCGTTTTTCCCGAGAAGCAGGCCCTGTCCTGAACGTCCAAGGCCCGGTGTGGCTGGGCGTCTCGGTACGGGAGCACCAGGGGGTATTCCGGTATTCCACCGACGGCAGTGGCTATACCGAAATTGGGGGTCCCTTGGACAGCCAGGTCCTGTCTGACGAGTTCGACGGTCTAGGCTTTACCGGGGCCTTTGTGGGAATCTTTTGTGTAGACACCGGGCGGTATGCGGCCTTTGCGGATTTTAGTCGCTTCGTATATCGACCCGTGAGTTCAGGGCGGGACCTATGAATAAGGCCCTGGAAACCCTTAAAATTCGGGGACTTTTTCAGCAATGCACGGATACCCAGGAGCTTTCCCAGCTCATGGACCAGGGGCCGCTGACCTTTTACGTGGGCTGTGATCCGACGGGTCCGAGCCTGCACATCGGCCACATGGTGCCCTTCTTCGCGTATCGACACCTGCGAGAAGCCGGGCATAAGGGGATTGCCCTCATCGGCGGGGGTACCGCCCGGATCGGCGACCCTTCGGGGAAGACCGAGCTGCGTCGGCTGCTCAGTTACGACCAACTGGACGGCCACGCGGCCGCTATCACCGCCCAACTGGACCGTTTCCTTCGGTTTGACGGGGACGGGGCCCGCTGGGCCAACAACAAAGACTGGCTTGCGGATTTGAACTACATCGATTTTCTGCGGGAAATCGGCAGCCACTTTTCGGTCAACCGGATGTTGAGCTTTGAAGCCTACAAAATGCGGATGGCTACGGGCCTTTCCTTCATCGAATTCAACTACCAGCTGTTACAAAGCTATGATTTTCTGGAACTCTACCGCCGGTACGGGTGTCGTTTGCAGATCGGCGGGGATGATCAGTGGGGCAACATTGTTGCCGGGCATGAGCTCATCCGCCGCATTGAGGGTGTTTCGGTTTATGGTATGACCTTCCCCCTGGTAACCACTGCGGATGGGAAGAAGATGGGGAAAACCGAGCAGGGGGCGATTTTTCTGGACCCCGACCTTACGAGTCCCTACGCGTTTTTCCAATACTGGCGGAATGTGCAGGACCCGGATGTACTGCGTTTTCTTTTGATGTTTACCTTTCTGCCGGTAGAGGAATGCGAGGCTCTCACCAGGCCCGGTACGAATCCGAATGCGGCCAAGGAGCGGCTGGCCTTTGAAGTTACCGCCTTGATTCACGGCCAAGACGCCGCGACAAAGGCTATGGCCGGAGCCCGGGCAGCCTTTGGCGGTTCCGGAGGGGATGCTCAGGCCATGCCCCAGGTCGTTCTGCCCCGGCACAAGTTTGAAGCTGGGTATAACCTGGTGGACCTTTTTACGGACGCGGCGTTGGCGCCAACCAAGAGTGAAGCCCGGCGGCTGGTGCAGCAAGGCGGCGCCTTTGTCGGGACCCCACCCCAGGCGCTTACGGACATACAGGCCCTTATCACAGTGGCTGACTTTTCCGTAGACGGAGACCTGGTACTCCGAGCCGGCAAAAAACGCTATTGCCGCCTACATTTGACCCCTCCGGAGGGCGTATAAAGGGGCTGGGGGGCTTAGGTAGCGGGGCGTCCCTCGCTACGACGCCCGCCGGTGGGTTTAAGCCCCTATCCCTAATCCCGCAACCTCCACTATGGCTCCATGTCAAAGGCGGTCCGCCAGGGGCTTTAAAATCCTTGGCAGCTTGACCCCTATTGAGGGTACTCACTATACTAGTTTTATATCTCTTCTGTCTTCATCCGTTGAGGTTCTTCACCAACAGCGCCTGGAACAGACGGATCTTTGGGGTGGATTTCAACTCAAGGGCTGACTAAACGCCTGATGCCGCCCTGTGTGGCACCCGGACGTGAACTTTGAGCAGAGGAGCCTCCCAAAAATTTAACCATGAGGGCGGTCATGGTTGCACTAAACCCCCCTCAAATAAGGAATGTGCATGAAAATTGGGAGCAAACTTATTGTTATGATTGTTGCACTCTCTCTTTCGGGGATCGGTATCTTGTTGATAACGATCACAAGCTTTTCCCATCGCCTCATTAGTACCCTAATGAACAGCGAATTGGAATACCTGGGGAAAAGTGAATCGGCGGTTATCAAGGCCTGGATCGACGATAATTTTAGTATGGTCCGAACCATAGCCGTGGCCATGGAAGCCTATGAGCAGATTCCCCCACCGGATCGGCGGTTCATCTATAATCTCTTGATGAAAATGCAGGTTGAGGCTAATCCCGATATCTTGTCTATCTGGAGCCGCTGGGAACCCAACGCTCTGGACGGCATGGACGCCGAATATGCCAATACCGAAGGCACCGACGAAACCGGGCGCTTTATTTCCTATTTTATCCCCACTCCAGGTTACAACGGGGTAAGCTTAACCGCCCTGGAGATGAGCTATGACGGCGTAGGGGACGATTTCTACACTATCCCGAAAAGAACGGGGAAAGAAACTATCCTCGAACCCTACTTTTTTAACGTGAACGGGCAGCAAAAGTTTATTACCTCCCTCATAGCGCCTATCAAAAAACACGGTATGGTCATCGGCGTGGTGGGCATAGACGTGGATTTAGCCCCCCTGCAAGCCGTGGTGGAGGAGATTAACCCTCACCCTGGAACTATCGCTGCGGTGTTCAGTAACGAATCTATAGCTGCGGCTCATTTCATTCCTTCCCGGATCGGTAGTTCCATGGAGGATGGAAAATCCGAATTCTTAGGAGACCATGTACAGGACTTTACCACTGCAGTCAAGAAGGGGACAAGCTATAAGTTCGACACCGTGTCGGAGGTGGACGGGAAAAAGGAAGACTATATCTTCATAAGCATTCCCATTTATCCAGGCGTTACGGAAACCCCCTGGGCCGTAGCCTTTGGGGTACCCGAAAAGGTAGTCAACGAGCCCATCGTTCAGATGCTCCTGGTCAGTATCGGCATCGCCGCCGTCATGATTATCATCATGGTGTACATAGATAGCCTTCAGGATCGCCCGGTCCATCAGCACTCCCTTGCACGTGATGGCCGAAGCTTTTGACTGTCTAAGTCAGGGGGACTTGACCCGGCAGCTTACCGTGAAGACCAAAGACGAGATCGGCATGATCGCCCGGGTGTTTAACGAAACCGTGGACAACATGAAGCGCATGGTGCAGATCATCCAAGAACAGAGCCGCGCCCTTTTCAATGTGGGGGCCGAGCTTTCCACCAATATGTTGCAAACCGCTTCGGCTATTAACGAAATCACCGCCAATATCAAAAGCGTCAAAGGTCAGGTCTTGGGCCAGAGCGCCAGTGTAACCGAAACCAACGCCACCATGAGAGAAATCAGCGGCAATATCGGCCAACTCGGCAGCCATGTGGGCCGCCAGGGAGAAAGCGTTGCCCAGTCCTCCAGTGCGGTAGAAGAAATGATAGCCAATATTCAATCCGTGTCCCAGACCTTGAGCAAAAATATGACCAATGTGCAGGGCCTTATCGAGGCTTCCGAAGTAGGCCGCTCTGGGCTCCAGGAAGTGGCCACGGATATTCAGGAAATCGCCAGAGAGTCCGACGGCCTCTTGGAGATCAACGCGGTGATGGAAAATATCGCAAG
>JAITJK010000251.1 GCA_031278935.1 Spirochaetaceae bacterium
TCCTAACTATATAACCCAACCTGGGTAAATTAACCATACCATAGGGTATGGACAGGATTTAAATTCCTCAAGAAAAGGTATCGTTTCTGTGTTTATAGAATATACTAGGACTTGAGATACAGTACTTATTTCATGTACCGCAACTGGGGGGGGGGGGGGTATAAAGAATTATAAAAACACCACGTCATGGTCATACTCCCTTTTTCATATACCGCACTACCGAAATCTCCTCGATCTCGATCTTGAGCAAAACCGTATCTTTATACTACTATACTTTATTTACCGGGTTTTGTCCAGAGCCGCCGTACGCATTTTTATACATTTTTAAAACCCGCCCTATCCTTGTCTATACGCTGCTACCCTCTTGAAAGGCGTGCAAAAAATACGCTACACTATACCCTGTGCATCACTAAAGAACTCAAATTTAAGGAGGGTTTGTATGCAGCGATTAGAATTTCCCGACGATTTTGTATGGGGTACCGCCACGGCCAGTTACCAGGTCGAAGGGGCCACCCATGAAGGGGGACGGAGCGAAAGCATCTGGGACACCTTTTCCCGGATCCCTGGCAAGGTCTATGCCGGGGAAAACGGCGATATTGCCTGCGACCAGTACCACCGCTACGCCGAGGACATTAGCCTCATGGCGGAACTGGGCTTTCAAAGTTACCGCTTCTCCCTAGCCTGGCCCCGGATTCTCCCGGAGGGCACGGGGCGGGTGCATGAAACGGGGCTTGCCTATTACCGGAACCTCTGCGAAGAACTGCATAAACACGATATAAAGGCCTGCGCCACCTTGTACCATTGGGATTTGCCCCAGTGTTTGCAGGACAAAGGCGGGTGGACTGAGCGCTTCATGGTGGATGCCTTTGCTGAATACGTTAAAGCCTGTTACGCAGGTCTCGGGGACCTGGTAGATCAGTGGATCACCATTAACGAGCCCTTCTGTATTACCTACCTGGGGCATCTATGGGGTGTCCATGCCCCGGGGATCCAAGACGTGAACCTGGCGGTTAGAGCGGTACACCACGTGAACCTCGCCCACGGCGTCGCGGTTAAGGCCTATCGGGAAACCGGCCTCAAGGCCCCTATCGGGACGACGTTGAACCTAAGTACCCCTCGGTTTGCCACGAACAGCCCCCAGGATAGGCATGCCGCCCTGGTTGCCCGGGCCGTAGAGAGCGAGGTTTTTCTCAACCCCCTTTTGGGTAAAGGCTATCCGGAGCTGTCGGTACAAGCCTTGGGCGTACCCTTTCCGGTTCAAGCGGGGGATTTAGAGACCATAGCGGCGAAGATCGACTTTTTGGGGATAAACTATTACACCGAATCCCCGGTAGGCCAGGATGCGGGGGCGCTTTTTAAGTACAGCGGCCGGCCCTCCTGGCATGACACCTCGGACATGAACTGGTCCACCGTACCTGGGGGCTTGGAGCGGCTTATTACCTGGGTACATGAATGCGCGCCAGGGCTGCCTTTGTATATCACGGAAAACGGCTATGCCCGGCAAGACCGGGTCGAAGTGGACGGACGGGTTCACGACCGGGAGCGGATTGAGTACCTGAAGCAACATCTGGAGGTTTGTGCGACCTTGATTAAAGCGGGGGTCAATCTCAAGGGCTACTACGCCTGGTCTTTCCTGGACAACTTTGAATGGGCCTTTGGTTACACCAAGCGCTTCGGCATTGTCTATGTGGACTACGCCACGCAAAAGCGTATCCCCAAAGACAGCGCCTATTTCTTCCGGGACATCATCGCCGGCTATGCCGAGTGGCCGTCATTGGCCCAGGAGGCCCGTCTGGGAGGTTAAAGCCTCTCCTGAGCCGCAACGGAGGGAGCAGGGAGCGCCCCATTTCGGGCTCTTGTAAAAGTCCCGTTAGGCTTAAGCCCAGGCGCCCGCCTGCTCCCGCATCGGAATATACCGCCCTTGCAAAGGGCGGTCCTTCATGGCTATTATGGTTCCTAGAGAAGAGGTAAGAGGAAACCATGGAAAAAAACGAACGGCTCCTATCCATGCTTCGCCGGTATGAGGAGGTGGCATTGCACATTCAGGACCCTTCCTTAGTAAAGGATCAGGGGAAATACCGGGATATGATGAGAGAATATGCCCAGCTTGGCGCCATTGCCGCAGCCCATGAGGCAATTATGGGCCTTTTTGGCTCGATCAATGACGTCAAAGCCCTCTTTCAGCAGGAAAAAGACCCCCAGATGCGGGAATTGGCTAAAGAGGAAATGCAAAGTCTTGAGGGCCTTCTTAAAGACGCGGAGGAGCGCCTCAAAGTGTTGCTGATCCCCAAAGACCCCCTGGACGAAAAGAACATCATCATGGAAATCCGGGCCGGAACCGGCGGCGACGAGGCGGCTTTGTTCGCCGCAGACCTCTTCCGTATGTATGCCCGTTTTGCGGAAACCAAACAGTGGAAATTTGAAATTATGAGCTCTAATGAAACCGAATTGGGGGGGATCAAGGAAATCATTACCGCCATCAGCGGTAGCAATGTCTATGAAAATCTGCGCTATGAATCCGGGGTCCACCGGGTACAGCGGGTTCCCGCCACCGAGGCTTCGGGGCGAATCCACACGTCCGCAGTAACTGTGGCGGTGCTTCCTGAGGCGGATGAGACGGAAATCGACATTCGCCCAGAAGACTTGCGGATCGACGTGATGCGCGCCGGCGGGCCCGGGGGCCAATGCGTGAATACCACGGATTCCGCAGTACGAATCACCCATATCCCCACAGGGGTAACGGTCCACTGTCAGGACGAAAAAAGCCAGATCAAAAACAAGGCCAAGGCCATGCGGATTCTCCGGGCCCGGATCTACGAACAGGAAGCCGCCAAGGCCCATTCCGAACGGGCAGAGGCCCGGAAAAACCAGGTGGGCAGCGGAGACCGTTCCGAACGCATCCGGACCTATAACTTTCCCCAGAACCGGGTAACGGATCACCGAATCAATCTGACTTTGTACAAACTGGACCTCATCATGCAAGGCGTGGTGGAGGAGCTTTTTGACGCCTTAAAGCTTTCGGCCCAAGAAGCCCTGCTCAAAAGCGAGCGAACGGAAACCGCCCCGGTAGAAGCGTCGGCTGTGCCCGTAGCATGACGGTAGGGGAAGTCCTGAGCGCCGGTGCCGCCCGGCTTAAGGCCGCTGCTCCTAAGGCCCAGGAGAACGGCGCCGAGGCCCTGGATGCGGCTTTGCTCTTGGCCACGGTCCTCAATACGGACCGAAGCGCCCTCATCCTCCGCCGAGAGGAAGCCCTTTCCCTAGAAACGGTGCGGCGGTACCACCGCTTCCTTGAGCGACGGCTTCAGGGGGAATGCCTGGCCTGGCTCCGGGGGTACAAGGAATTCTGGGGCCTTTCCTTTGCGGTAAATCCGGATGTGCTCGTGCCCCGGCCCGATACGGAAACCTTGGTGGAAGCGACCCTGGCACGCATCCACGCGCTACCCCGAACCGGAGAGTTTCGGCTTTTGGACCTGTGTACCGGATCTGGGGCTGTGGCCATCGCGCTGAAACATGAATGTCCCCCTATCCAGGTATGCGCCTCGGATATTTCTCCCGCCGCGCTGGCCCTAGCTAGGGCCAACGCCGCGCGGTTGCTCCCGCCGCCTGGGATTACCTGTACCCTAAGCGATCTTTTTGCGAAAATCCCCGGGCACTTCCACTTCATCACCGCGAATCCGCCGTATATACCCTCAGCGGTGATCCCTACTCTTACTATCGAGGTACGCCGGGAACCTCGCTTGAGCCTGGACGGCGGTGTGGACGGTCTTGACCTGATTCGGCGGATCTGCACCGAGGCCAAAGCCCATCTCTACCCGGGGGGGGCCCTGCTCATGGAAGCGGACCCCCGGCAAATGAAGCGGATCGCGGAGATCCTGCGTGCCGAGGGTTACCAGTCGATTACCACGACCCCTGATTTGACCCAACGGCCCCGGGTTATCAGTGCCGTCTTTTCAGGCGGCGCGTCTTAGGGAATCGATCTATGGATACCGCCTCTGCGGCCTTTACGGAACAGATATGCCTCTACGACCCTAAAGCCCAAAGCCGTATCCAGGAGGCCCTGCAATGGCTGCAAGGGCTTACCGGGGATCCCCCGGCAGGGGAACCGGGTCTTGGGTGTGCCTTGGATCGCGCGACTATTCTCATGAAGCTTAAAGCCGATGCGGATGCGGTTATCGCGGCCTTGCTCCTCTCTGGTGCGGGGCGGGGTTTTGTTCAGGCGAAACCCACGGCGGGCGATACCCCGGAGGGGGTAAAACCCCTTTTTACCGTGAAGACCATTCGGGAGCGCTTCGGTCCGATGATTGCCCTCTTGGTGGAGGGGGTCATCCGCATCCGGGATATTTATGCGGTCCAGTACACCCAGGCTGAGGCGGATCGTATACGAAAGATGTTTTTCGCCATGGCTAAGGATATTCGGGTTATTCTCATTAAGCTCGCGGACACCTTGTGTTCCATGCGGACTTTGGAACGGCTGCCCCGGGAGCGGCAACGCCTAGCCGCCCAGGAATGTCTGGATATTTATGCTCCCTTGGCCGATCGGCTGGGGATATTCTGGATCAAAGCGGAGCTTGAGGACCTTTCCCTGAAGCACCTGAACCGGGAGGTCTATCAGCAGATCAAGGAGATCGTGGCCCTGAAACGGGGGGCCCGGCAGCAGTTTCTCGATACGGTGCGAGAGCGGCTCCTCACCGAGGCCGAGGCTATGGGGATGCAAATCCAGGTGGAGAGCCGGGCGAAACATTTCTATTCCATCTATCATAAGATGCGTAAACGCCATAAGGAGGCGGAGGAGATTTACGACTTCTTCGGCATCCGGATTCTCTGCGACACCGTGGAGCAGTGCTATACGCTCTTAGGCCTCGTGCACCGGCTGTGGAAACCCTTGGAGGGTCGTTTTAAGGACTACATTGCCATGCCCAAGTCCAACGGCTACCAGAGCCTACATACCACGGTTATGGCCTTTGCCGGATGGCCTGAAGGAAAACTCCTAGAAATTCAGATCCGCACTGGGGAAATGCACCATATCGCCGAATATGGGGTGGCAAGCCACTGGCTTTATAAAAACGCCGCGAGCCGAGAAGGGGTACGGCCCCTGGATATTTCCCTGGTGAACCGCCTGCGGGAGTGGAGCCGGGATTCGGAGGGCCGGGAAAGCCTCCGCTTCGACCCGTTTATCGAGACCATCAAACAGGAGCTCCTTAAGGACTCGATCTACCTGTTTACTCCTCAGGGCCAGGTGATCGAGCTGCCCCTGGGGGCCACGGCCATTGATTTTGCCTATCACATTCATTCCGCCATTGGGGATCACTGCCTGGCTGCCAAGGCGGATGGCGTGGTGATTCCTTTAAGCGCGGAACTGAAGAATACCCAGGTGGTGGAGATCCTGACCTCCTCTGAGGCCCATCCCCACCTGAAGTGGCTGCGCCTGGTAAAGACCGCCAAGGCCCGGAGCCGGATCCGGGCCTGGCTGCAACAGCATGATGATTCGCTCATCATCGCAAGAAACGTGGTGGCCAAGAATAAGATCCCCCGGGACCGCTCCAAGGAGCGACCCTCTAAGCCCTCCGCCCCGGAGCAAGACCCGCCTCCGGTACAGTGGTTCCTTCCCCCGGCCCCGGAGGATAGCCCCTTGACGGTCCGGGTGGAGGATGAACAGAACCTGATGATTCGTTTTGCCCAGTGCTGCCGTCCCGTAACCGGGGACCCCATTGTGGGCTATGTTTCCCGGGGCCGAGGTATAATCATCCACCGCAAGCAGTGCCGCAACCTGGTCAATCTCCCGGATTTTGAGGAGCGGAAGATCCCCGCAGTCTGGGAAAATGCGGATCCCGTGCTGGTGAAGCGCTTCAAGGTGGAGTCCCGGCTCAAAGCAGACCTTTTTTCAGAGATTGAGGGGGCGGCCCGTAAATACCAGGGCCACCTCATCGAGGGCCGGCTGGAAGAGACCGCAGTCAACCGGCTCACCGGATTTTTCACCTTGCAGCTTCAGCAGGCAGAAGACGTGAAGAAAATCATGAAGAACATCCGGGGCATTCCCGAGGTGTTTACGATTCAGATGGTATAAGGAGGGTGGGTATGCATACTAAACCCCTTGCGAACCGCCGCAAGGCCCTGATCCTGGGCCTCTGCCTCGCGGGTTCAGCCCTTTTATGGGGGTCCTGCGACCTCTACCGCTACGGCGAGCTTGAGGGGGCGGATCGAACCCTGGTCTATTATCCTGGGGATGACCTATTCGAGGATACCTTGTCCGCCTTGTCCGGGGTCTGGTACTCCCATTACGCTGGTATGGGGCGACTGGACGGTTACCGCATCGGGAAGTGGAAAGACTTCGAGAAACTGGTCCTGCAAAGCAAGAAGGGGGAATTCTTTCCGGCCCTGGCCTCGCCGTACCAAACCTATACCCGTGCGACCTTTGCAGCGGATGACTACTTTGTCTTGTACGACGACACGGTGTTCGGGGAAAACGACGAGGGAATCGGGGGAAACGGTGGCTGGGAGGGGCTTATAACCCGGTATATCGGCATTGTCCGGGGCTTGAACGTCTTTAACGGCGACCCTGAGCGCGGGGTGGTCCTTATCGAGTACCTGGAAGGCTGCGCTCCCCAGTGGGATGCGGAGGTTAAAGCCGGAAAGCGGCCCTTCTTCGGTATGTACTACCGTTTCCTTGGCCAGGATCTGGTGCAAATGGCCAATGCGGTGAACCTTGAGAACCTGTATGCGGGCAAGCCCTACGCCACGGAGACCAAAACTCTACAGGAAGCGGTGGAGCGCAACACCGTGGAGAACGAGGCGGAGTTTATTTCCTGGGGAGTGGTGATCCCCTGTGAGAGGGAGCATTGAGGTATGGTGAAAAAAGTCCCGGCATTATACGAACTAAGGCTTATGGGTATACCTACCCTCCCTGCAAGGGAAGTGAAGCGCTCCTGTAAGGGCGTTGCCTTACCCATACGGGAGCGCTTATGCCTTGTGGCGGCGCTGCTGTGCTTGTGGGGGCTGCCCGCACAGGCTCAAGAAGAGGAAGACTGGGAGGACTACCTGGACATAGGGGCCGAGGACCGGGGGATTACCCTCACCGGGACCGAAGAGACCACCCAGCAGATGAAGGTGATCGATCAAGAGGAGATCGCCCGGCGGAACGCCCAGGACCTGGCGAGCCTTTTGGAGGATGTCCTGGATATTGGGGTTACGCGGTACGGGGCCTATGGAAACCAGACGGAGCTCAATATGCGGGGCTTTGATACGGAACGGATCGCCATCCTCATCGACGGGGTTCCGGCTAATTCCCCTCGGTCTGGGGACTTTGACGTGAGCCAAGTGGATCTGCACCAGGTGGAACGAATTGAGGTCATCTACGGCGGATCCGATACCAAGTACAACCTATCCGGGGCCCTAGGGGGGGTTATTAACATCATCACGGTGAAGCGCCAGGAGCCGGGCCTCACCGTGAATGGGACGCTTACCAACACGGGGTATCTGCCTGGGCCCTATGTGCGCCGCCACGCCGGAGGCGCCCGGGGGGAGCCCCAGGTGGAAGATCTGGTGGACCTACAGTCCTTAAGCCTGGGGGCGGGGTACGGAACCAAGGCCTTTTCTCTTAAAACCTCTCTCTTTGGAAACCGGGCGGGGAACCACTATCTATACCAAGACGACTACGGCTTTGCCCGGCGCAAAGAAAGCAACGAGATTCTGGACTTGGGAGGCGGGGCCTCCCTGATGTGGACCCTGCCCAAGGACGCCACCCTGGTTTCGGATACCAAGGCCTACTACGCCCATAAGAACTTCCCCATTACCCCGAACTCCGTGGGCTTTGCTCTCGCGGAGGACCTGCAACTGAGCGAGCATCTGCTCTTCAACGCCCCGGTGTTCTTGCGGGAGGATCTAAGTAGTGAGGCTTCCCTGTCCTATCAGTTTTCCCAAACCCATTACGGGGTGGACTACGAAAGCCGGGATCACGCGCTCTGGGGGCTCTACCGGGTGGGCTTCTATCCATCCCAGCGCTGGACCTTCCGGGCTGGCGGGGACTGGCGGTTCTTGTACATCCATACCCAGAGCCTTACCGAGACCGAGGGCGAGAAGACCGGTAACCAAGGAGGGCTGTATGTAACCGGTGAATACGCCCCGGTACGGACGGTACTCCTTATCGCTTCGGTGAAGGGGGTTACAGACACGAAACACGCCGCAGTGATCCCGAAGTTGGGCCTTCGCTGGGAGGCGCTGCCGTCCCTGGTGGTGAAACACAACTATTTTCGTAGTTTCAAATTTCCCGACTTTGACGACCTCTACTACCGTAGCCTGGACAGTATGTTTGTGGGGAACCCGGCCCTCCGGCCCGAAGACGGCTTAGGAGTGGACTTAAGCGGCGAGTGGACGGTGCAGGACCGGTTTATGCTTACGGGGACCCTCTACGGCCAATGGACCGAAGATTCTATCCACTGGATCAAGAGCGCTGGGGGTCGCTGGTCTCCGGAAAATATCGGCACGGCGTTTTTATTCGGCGCGGAGGCACGACCTGAGGTACGGCTGGCTATCAACCGAGGGGGCTTTACGGCCCTTATTCTGGGGCTCACCTATCAATACCAGTTGAGCTGGCTGTTAAGTGGGGAAGCGGATTTTGCCGACAGCTACCGGATTCCCTATATGCCTACCCAACGACTGGGTGCATCCGTGGACCTGCGCTGGAAGACCGGGTCGCTCTTACTTTCTGGCCACTACGAGACCACCCGCTACGGGGATACCTTGAATCAACTCGTGCTTAAGCCCTACGGTATTGTTCATCTCACGGTTAATCAGCAAGTCGGGAAGGGTCTCACGCTTTTTGGGGTGGTGCGGAATATGCTGAACGCCCACTATGAGTCTTTTGCAGGGTATTATATGCCGGGCCTTTCCTTTTCCCTGGGCCTTCGCACGAGGCTGCCCCTCGCCTCCGGGACGGGTCATGAGTGATGAGCCCCTGGACCCCAGGTCACGGCCGGTGAAGCCGGTGGTCAAGGTGTTTCTGGTACATCCTGAGGAGGAGCGATCCTTTTGTGGCCCTGGGATGATACGACTGCTTATGGCTATTGAAGAGACCGGGAACGTGCGCCGGGCCTGTGAACAGATGCGGATGTCCTACAGCAAGGGCTGGAAATTACTGAGCGCCCTGGAGCAATGGGTAGGGTTTCCCCTGACGGTTCGCCGGCAGGGAGGCAAAGGCGGGGGTGAAGCCCATCTCACCGACCAAGGCCGGGCCTTTTTAGCGTGGCACCAAGCCTTTCTAAAGGAATGCCAAGAAGCTGTAGACCACATCTTTGCCACCTGCCATGGAGGTATAGTCCCTGACGGGCCGCGTCCTTAGAGAACGCCTCCAGGGGGCTTCCTCCGGTTTTTAAGCCGTACCGCCCTTTCGGGGAACAGTACCGGCCTCCCGTGTTTGCATACGGAGTAAGCGTATTCAAATACGGACTTCCGGTATTGTAGTACGGGAGTAAGAAGGAATTCCTAGTCCCGAATTTGGGATTATTTTTGTCTGGTAAAGCCAGCCACTCCCTCATCATCGACTATCGAATCACCTTGAATGGTTACTTGAAACGTAGCGGAATTCAACAACATCTCCTTATAC
>JAITJK010000069.1 GCA_031278935.1 Spirochaetaceae bacterium
ACATAATTCCGCTGCCCACCTATAACCAATGCGATACTGCGCCAATAATTGCCGTACTGTATCTGATCTAACTCTCATTGTCTCCTCTTTTTGGGGGTCCTAATGCCCCAGGGGTTCTATTTTTTACCTGCTTGCAAACCAAGGTCTACGGATAGACCCAATATCGCCGGGCTTCCTCAAAAAGTCAAGACTCTTTTTGCCCTTTGTTGGTCAAGGGCCAATAGAGTCCCTTTGTTTTCGTGAAAGCCCTCTCCTGAACTTGTAATTCTATTATGTAATGTTTCTTCAATGAAAAAAGATCCTATCCGATGAAGGCATTGATCCTTTTCTTCCCGTCGAACTCACGTTAAGGACTATCGACGCTTCGGTTCAAGGTTTTCACCATGATGATCTTGACGGTTAAGAGGGATCCTATGAACAGCGGGAATAGGCTGAACGATAGGTAAGATGCAAGCCGTCCGAAAAGGGGCGGCATCAGGGTCGTCCCGATATAGGCGCTGGCCATTTGTATACCTATGATGACCTGGGAATGTGCCTCCCCAAAGTTTTTCGGGGTTTCATGCAGCAGACTGGGATAGATGGGCGCGCAGCCAAGACCTATCATAAAAAAACCGGGCAGCAACGTGCCGTTTCCCCAGGGTAACAGTAACAGGATAATCCCTAAGGCCATAAGCCCTTGGCCAAGGCGGATCATGCACCGATTGCTTAGTTTTAAAGTGGCAAAACCGGACATAAAACGCCCCGAGGTGATGCCCATATAATATATGGCCATCCAACGGACGGCGATTTCAGGAGAGATATGCTTCACCGTTACTAAATAGCTGCTGCCCCATAAACCCGTTACCGTCTCAATGCCGCAATAGCAAAAGAACGCCAAAAGCGCTGGCGCTACTCCCCGTATACGCAGGATCCTTAGAAAAGATAGGGGCGACTTTTTCCCCGATGATGGCTCTACTCCTGTGCGTTTCCACAAAGGCAGGGAAAGACCTAATACTAGCACCAGACAGACTTGTATGACGCCAATAGTCTGGTAGCCCGAATTCCACGTATGGTTTTGCAGCAAAAAAGCCGACATAATCATGGGGCCCAGAGAAGCCCCAATGCCCCAGAAACAATGTAGCCAGCTCATATGCCGGGCCTTATAGTGTAATGCCACATAGTTATTTAACGCAACGTCTACCGAACCGGCCCCTAAGCCCAGAGGAACCGCGCACAGGCACAAGGCGATAAACCGGTGGGAAAAAGAAAAGCCTACCAGCGCTGCGGCGGTCATTAATACACTCAGGGTAGTAACCATACCGGTACCTAAGCGCCCTATGATTTTTGCGCTGCCTATACTGGAAACCACAGTGCCCCCGGCGATAATCATGGATATATATCCTGCGTAGTGCAGGGGAACCTGCAAGCTCCGATACATGGAAGGCCAAGCGGAACCCAGTACGGAATCAGGCAAGCCTAAGCCGATAAAAGCAAGATAAATCACTATCAAAAGTAGCCGGGCCATCTAAAATTCTCCTCGCTGAATATAGCTCCGCCATGACCGTGGGTTATGGCGCATGAGGGAGGATCACCAAAAAGCGCCCATCTTCTGCCCATAAGGACACTTCCGGTTCCTGGGTGACATTGCTTAGTCCGAAAAAACCCCGGTCCCAGGGGAGGCCCGCTAAAGGCCATTTGAGCCCTTGGCTGTGTACTTCCCAGGGGCCCGCGCCCAGGGGAAACAGCGAAAGGAGCCTTCCCGGTCGTACCGTCAAGACCAGCTGCTCCGTCGCCTCAAGGCCGTAGACCGTCTCGGCGTCGGTAAACCAGCGGCGTGGCCAGGAATCCCGTTCAAACAGGGAGCGGATGGCCAGGAGGTGATCCATTCTTCCGCCGCCACCACCGATAAGCCAAGTCTCATCACAGCCCTTCTCCCATAGGAGACGCAGGGCTAATTCGGTGTCCGTAAAATCCTTATCCTGAGGATAGCGCACAATCCGTTCCGGTGCATAGACTACAAGGCGGTGGGGATCATCCAAAGAATCCATGTCCCCTACAATCCAATCGGGCCGCAGCCCCGCCTTCTCCGCGAGGATAAGCCCGGAATCTGCGGCCACGACCAACGCGGCGTCTTGCGCAAGGGCGCCACAAGATTCCGGTTCCGGGCCCGCTCCCCCGATAAACGCAATGCCTCGCAACGTTTACCTCCTCCCTTTTCTCAGGTGGTTTTACTATAGTATAGTGACAAGTCATGGGCAAGTTTGCTATTCACCCGGTATTGCAGGAAATTGCCGGCATCTTTATCCGCCACGGAAAACAGGTGTTTCTCGTCGGAGGGGCAGTGCGGGACCTCATCCGGGGCCGTCGGGCGCAGGATTGGGACCTGGCCACTGACGCGCTGCCTGAAGAGGTGATCGCCTTATTCCCCCGGGTGATTCCCACGGGGATCAAACACGGAACCGTTACGGTGCGTTTCAAGGGTCGTTCCCTGGAAGTAACCACCTACCGCACCGAATCGGGCTACCATGACGGACGGCGTCCCGATCAGGTTACCTATACGGAGCGGATTGAGGAAGATTTATCCCGCCGGGATTTTACTATGAATGCCATTGCCCTGCCGCTCCCCCGGGGGCCTATGGTGGATCCCTTCAATGGCGTGGGGGATATCAAGAAGAATCTTATCCGGGCTGTAGGCAATCCTCAGGAACGGTTCGCCGAAGATGGGCTTCGGCCCCTACGGGCGGTGCGCTTTGCCGCGCAGATGGGCTTTGATGTGGAGGAGGCCACCCTAGCGGCCATTCCCTCCGCTTTGGGTACCACGGAAAAAGTCTCACCGGAACGGATCCGGGATGAACTGGATAAGATTCTTGCCTCGCCCCAACCTTCCCGGGCGTTTTTACTTATGGAATGGACGGGGCTTTTGGAACTTCTTCTGCCGGAACTATCCCGCTGCCGGAACATTGAGCAGAAGGGCTTTCACCGCTTTGATGTGCTGGATCATTCCCTTTTGGCCTGTGACGCCGCCGCTAGGGAAGAGGCCCCTCATCTAGTTCGGCTGGCGGCGCTCCTGCATGATATTGGGAAACCCTTAAGCCGGGCGCGGGATGACGCGGGGATATGGACTTTTTACCAACATGAGCAGGTTTCCGCGAACCTCAGCCGGGAATTGTTGACCCGCCTGCGCTATCCCAACGGGATAATTCAGACCGTGGTGCATTTGATTCGGGAACATATGTTTCATTATGAGTCAAACTGGAGCGAGGGAGCGGTGCGGCGCTTTATTATCCGGGTGGGGGAAGAACACTTGGAGCATCTGTACCGGCTCAGACGAGCCGACGCTTACGGGACAGCGGGCCAAGTCCCTCCTCCGGATTTCCTGCTTCCCTTGACACGCCGGGTTGACGCGGTATTAGCCAAAAATCAGGCCCTTTCCTTGAAAGATTTAGCGGTTTCCGGGAAGGACCTCATCGCCCTGGGGATCCAGCCGGGCCCTCCTATGGGCCGCATCCTCACCGCCCTACTGGAGGCGGTGGTAGAAGACCCCGACCTTAACCACAAAGAAACCCTGTTAGTCATCGCCGGGAACTTACAAGAACAATACTCCTAAGCCACTATTGCGAATGCAACAAAATGATCCAATACGGGGCCGCGTCTGGATTACCTGGTCATTTCGCTCCTCGCAATAACCCCGGCCACGTCAGGGATCAGAAAGAACTATTACGGAGAGAGAGGGATTTGAACCCTCGGTACCCTTCCGGGTACACACGACTTCCAATCGTGCACCTTCGACCGCTCGGTCATCTCTCCAAAACGGAGCAAGGGGGATTCGAACCCCCGGAACCCGAAAGTTCAGCGGTTTTCGAAACCGCCGCCTTCAACCACTCGGCCATCGCTCCATCCCTTGTGGTATGAAGTATACTGGGTATGCTTGAGAAACGTCAAGTCTTCATACCACAAGCCCAATAAAAAAGACAGCCTGGCTCAGGCTGTCCTCGGTTACTGCCGCCAGAGGGAATCGAACCCTCGACACAAGGATTTTCAGTCCTTTGCTCTACCAACTGAGCTACAGCGGCAAGTATATATATGATATAGTGGTAATGAAAAAAAATGTCAAGAGGGTAAACCAAAAATCTTTGAGACCGAGGGAATTCTTACCTTGCTATCTTCTTCTGCTCCTGCTATGCTCATCTGGGCGGCGGTCATACGCATAGGAGAGAAGGGTATAAGCCTGGATAGAGAAGATGAAAATAGGTATTAACACCTTCCCCTGTGAAGGCGGTACGTCAGGGGTCGGTGTGTATATAACGCATATATTGAAACGAATACCCCCTTCCGGAGCGCTCTATGAATTATTTGGCTGGGAAGAAGACCGGTTCGCCTATAGTGAAGCCGCGCCAGACTTGGAATTTATCCCTCGATACCCGCTGGGCGGCTCTTTTGCCTTGCCTTTATGGCACTGCTTTAAGTATCCCCAATTCGCCCGGGACCGGGCCTATAACGCCTGCTTTTTTCCTGCGGCCCATAAACAGCTTCCCTATACGTCTCCCTGCCCTACGGTAGGGGTGGTCCACGATATGACCGCCTATGGGGGGTCGGAGAAAGTCGGTACAGCCTTAAGTGCTCGTATCCGGCGGACGCTCCCCAATGCCTTGAGACGCTTGGACCGGGTCATTGCGGTGAGCCATTGGGTGAAGCAGCAGTTAATCGACCTGGCCAAAGTCAAAGAATCCCATATCGAGGTGGTTCCCAATGGGATTGACCACGCGGCCTTTTATCCCCGGCCTCGCAACGAAGAAAGCATAGTCCTTATCCAACCCTTCAGTTTCCGTCGACCTTATGTGCTTTATACCTCTCGGCTGGAGCATCCCTCGAAAAATCATATCCGGCTGATTGACGCATTCGGCATTTTTAAGGAGCGTACCAAGTATCCCCACCGTCTTGTCCTCGCGGGAGGGGACCTGGCCGGGGCGGAGCGGATAAAAGCCGCCGCCGCCGCCTCCCCATTCCGGCACGATATTTTTTTTACCGGCCATTTCCCGCCCAAACACATCCCAGAATTATACGCCGGGGCGGATATTGTGGTGATCCCGTCGATGTACGAGGGTTTCGGCATGGGGGCTTTGGAGGCCATGGCCTCCGGTGTTCCGGTGGCCTGCGCTCGGGCAGGGTCCTTGCCGGAAACCGCAGAACACGCGGCCTTGTATTTCGACCCTTACAAGCCCGAAGATATGGCGGACCGTATGGCAACCCTCACCTCCAATCGGGAAGTGTACCGGGAATGCCGCCGCCGGGGACTTGAACGGGCTGCAGCCTTTTCTTGGGACCGTTGTGCGGAGCGGACCTTAACTATACTCCAGGAAACCCTAGGCCGGTGATCCACCACCTGCGGTGGAGGCATATTGGGGGGCCGCATGGTGAGGGGTAGAGGCTTTAATCCGCTGGTGTACCTCCATTCACAGCTTGTAATGACGGGAGCCGTGTTGAGGCGGAACTTACGTTATTCCTGGGCGACTTCGGCGGCGGCGCATAAGGCCGCGTATTCTTCTATGGTTTCCGCATGAACAAACTTATTCCGCAAAGGAGCGCCTCCGGGGATGCCCTTGGTATAGGCGCAAAAGTGTTTTCGCATTTCCCGGCAGGCTATGGGTTCCCCCCAATCGCGGGCTAATAGGCGCAGATGCCGTAAGCCGGTACGAAGCCGTTCGGCCTCCGGCGTAGGCGTATAGGACCCGGTGCGTAACAGGGAGCGGGTGGCGCTGAAGATAAAGGGGTTCCCCAGAGCGCCTCGGGCGAATAAGACTGCGGCGCAACGGGTCTCGTGGAACATAGCTTTCGCGTCTTCGGGGCTGAACAGGTCCCCTGACCCGGCCACCGGTATGGAAAGGCGGGAAACCAGGTCCTGAATATGCCCCCAGTTACTTTTGCCTCCATAGCCTTGGGCCCTGGTCCGGGGATGCAGGCTCACCAGCGCCGCGCCGGACTCCACGGCAATCCGGGCGCAGAGAGCATAATTGATGGAGCTTGTATCCCAGCCAGAACGCATCTTCACCGTAACCGGTACGGATCCAAGATGCTTCCCGGAAGATCGCACCAGCGCTTCCACAAGGCGACCCAGCAGGGCGGGCTGGCGCATCAAGGCCGACCCGGAGCCGGTCTTGACCACCTTGGGTACTGGACAGCCGCAGTTAAGGTCTACCACATCCGGGTGGTAGGGAGACAATAAGGCCGCAGCCTGATAGAGCGTCTGGGGGTCTGCACCGAAAAGCTGAACAGCGTAGCGCGTTTCCCTGTCGGCGCGGCGGATAAGAGGACTGGTGTTTACCCCTTTTCGTACCAGGGCTTCGGCAGAAATCAGTTCGGTGCAGGTGAAGTCCGCTCCCTGCTCTACACAAAGGGACCTGAAGGCTCGGTCCGTATACCCTGCTATCGGGGCGAGAAAGAGGTTCCCTGGAAGCTCCAGGGAACCGATGCCGACCGGATGGTAGAGACTCATACCTATTCATTGGGCAGGTCGAAAAGCCGGTTGGCATTCTCCCACAGCGCCGTGGCCAGGTCTTCGTCGGCCATTCCCAGCATATCCCCTAAGAACCGGGCGGTTAGGGGTAGATATTTGGGCATATTCCGCTTGCCCCGGTGATCCGCAGGCACCATGAAAGGACTTTCCGACTCGATGAGGATCCGCTCCAAGGGAAGGACCCCGATGGTTTCATGGAGGTTTCGGGCATTCCGGTAGGTCAAATTCCCGGCGAAGGAGAAGTAGAGATTGAGCTTCAGGGCTTTTTTGGCGTATTCCGCATCTTCGGAGTAACAATGCAGGATGCCCCCTCGGGGAGGCAGCCGGTCCCGGAGTATATCCAGTACGTCGTGCCCCGCGTCCCGGTTATGGATGATCACCGGCTTATTGAGCTTGTTGGCCAGGTCCAGTTGGGTAATAAACAATTCAATCTGGGATTTTTTATCTCCAAATTTCCGGTAATAATCGAGTCCTATCTCGCCGATAGCCACCACCCGGGGAAGACGCAGGCTTTGTTCGATGGTTTGCACCCACATCTTGCCTGGATTCTGCACTTCCGAAGGAGAGACCCCCACGGCATGATACACATTCACGGCGGATTTAAGGTTATCATAGACCCTTACAAAATCGTGCAGACTGTTGCAAATCGAAACGAGCCGCGTTACGGAAGCCTGGCGGGCTTCCTGAATAACCATGAGTTGTTCAATAGGGTCGTCGCAAATGAGCCCTATATGGGCATGAGTATCAAAATATTGCATGGCTAAAATCCAAAAGGAATGATTATAGTTTTACTAAACTAATTGTTCTCAGTATAATCGAGTTTGCTTGCGACGTCAACTTATAATTTCATGGAGAAAAGGGGGGATGGGGGCTTAATAGGAGGTAGTGGGAGAAGCCCAAAACCGGGTATACTAAGGCCTATGCGGAATAAACTGACCAAGGAATTAGCGGTCTGTGGGTTTAACGCGGTATCCGCCCGGGGAGCCGTGCATCCTGACACCATTAACCGCCTCTTTCTCCAGGAGGATCGGCTCGCGGCCTTTGCACCCTTGTGTAAAGCCTTGGCCCAACGGAAACGGCCCTATAAGCTCTGCGATGCGGAGGAACTCCAGCGGATATGCAAAAGCACCCATCATCAGGGTGTGGTGGCCATGATCGAAGAGCCGGAGATCTCTGCGGTTTCAAGAGCTGAACTAGATTCCTGGGCCGGGGAGGGTAAAACCGGGCTGGTTTTACACGAGCTCGGCAACGATCATAACTTCGGGGCCATTGTCCGGGCCGCAGCCTTTTTCGATGCCTCCTTTATCGTCCTTTCAGGTGGTTCCTTAGAAACCCTGGTAACGACCAGCGCTTATCGGGTTGCCGAAGGGGGGATGGAGCATGTGGAAATCCGGTGCGTCCGGGACACCTTGGGCTTTCTCACGGCCGCTTCCCGGGTCCTCATCACGATAGGGACCGATGTTCGGGCCCGGCAGCGGATCCAGGATATGCCCACCATCATCCGGGACCAGACAACGCGGCTTAAGGCCGCGCCGGCCCGACCCGGCATAGCCCTGGTGGTGGGGAACGAGGAAGCCGGCCTTTCCCGGGAAGTCAAAGATTGTTGTTCCGCCCTGGTGCGGATTCCCGGAACCGGGGTTTTGGAGAGCCTGAATGTGGCCCAGGCGACGGCCCTTTTCCTGCATACCCTGTACCAGAACTAAGGTTTTGGAACAAGACAGTCCGATCCCGGATCAGCATATAATGGGAAAGGGAACGGAAATTTAGTGATTGATTTATCATTCCCTGCCGATAGAATAATTATGAAACGAATTATTGCCATAATGATAATCGGTTTAGGGTGTATCTTCCTTAGTATGGCCCAAACGCAGCCTGCGGCGGGGTACCGGCAGGAAGGGATTGCGTCATATTACGGGGATGAATACGACGGTTTGAATACGGCGTCCGGTGAAAAGTATGATTCTACGAAATTTACCGCCGCCCATCCGAACCTCCCCTTTGGTACGATTCTCACCATTACCAATACCCAAAATAACAAGCAGGTCATTGTACGGGTTAATGACCGGGGCCCTTCTAAGCCGGTCCGGATCATTGATGTGTCCAAAGCCGCTGCGGAACAGTTGGATATGCTTATTACCGGGACCGCTCCGGTAATAGTAGAAGAAAAGATACCCACGGCCCCGGGGGTCGTGACTTCTATACCGGCAGTGGCGCCTCCCAGCCAAAGCGCGCCGCCCCCCCAGGGAGCGAGTGGCGCCTCCGGCGAGAATTTATTGCCTTCGTCCTACGTACCCCCCCGGTCTGGGACCGTGGCGGAGCTTAAACCCGGCATACCTCCTATGGGAACGGGCAAGCGCTACCGTATTCAGGTAGGGGCATATAAAATCGTCCGCAACGCCATGGACGTGTTTGATAAACTAAAGAATACCGGACTAAGTCCCGCCTATGAACGAAGCGGGGATTACTACCGGGTGGTACTGGCGGGGATCAATGCGGATGATGTACGGTCAGTCGCGGAAAAACTGGGTACCGCAGGATTTCGGGAAGCCTTGATCCGAGAAGAGCCCTCCGTCAACAATGAATAAACCAAATCTTCCGGGGCTATTATGGGCCCCTGGAAGCTCCTTTTAAAAGGACGGGGCGACGACCTATTCTTTATGGGCTTTGCATTCCTTACAATCTTTAGCAATCCACTGGGCAACACAATCATCGCACAGAGAACATTGCTCACAATCGCCGAATTTCACGTTTTCTTCCGAAATAATTTTTCCACAATTATCACACGCCACGTTAGCCATAATATACTCCTTCAGCCTTGTAAAGGCTTTTCACAAGGTCGAATTTTTGAAAAGCAACCTTAGCTATACCATAAAAGGAAAAACCGGAGACCGGTTTTTCTTAAAGCCTTTCTCCAAAGCAGAGGGCTCCTTTTCCCCAGTCTGTTCAAAGTAGTCTTGGAACAGACTCGATAACCTAGTATTATTATATACTATAAGCATAGCGGTTTTTCAGATTGCTCGTCAAGGGATACGCCGAGATGAGCGGTTTTATATGCACAAGTACAGGAGGCGCTTAAGTAACCCATGATACACGATACGACCCTCGCACCCGCCGGTGCCCCGAATACGGAGAAATTTCTCATTTTTACCATACAGGACCGATTATATACCCTGCCCTCCCGTATGATAAATGAAGTAGCGGTCTATGATAAGGCCTATCCCCTCCCCTTGCTTCCCGACTATGTAAAGGGTATTATTAACCGGTATTCAGTCCCCTACGCCCTGATCGACCTGGGTTTGTTCATGATCAAGACGGCCTCGACGCTGTCCAAAGTCATGGTTTTGAAAGAGTCCGTGGATAAAGTGGCCTTTATGATTGACGATGTGGTGGATATTGTGGATGTGCCAGTGGAGCAGATCCTCAAGGTGGAACAGGGTATAGAAAACCAGGATGCAACCATGGTTATTGAGGCTTCTTTTGAATGGCATGAGACGGATGTGTTTATCCTGAGTATTTGTGAGATTATTAGCCGGATAAAAAAGGATTTTGAGGCGTAAACGGCGCCTGAGGTGTATGAAATTTTTTTTATGTACATTTGATACTATCTCTTTGGGTATTCCCTCGGAAGTGGTGGAGGAGATTTTACAGGTCCCCCCGGAGCTTCCGGGGCTCATCGAGATGAATCCCATCCATGGTGATGTGTTTCTTTCCCTCCCCCATCTATGCCGCCAGGGGGAGATGCTAGCGCCTCACGGAATCCGCTTGAAACCCCTGGACTATCCTGAAGGGGCCATGGAAACTCTTAAAGCCTATACCGGGATCCAGTCTCCCCGGATCATTCTGGTTACCACGGTGGTGGAAACCGAAGTGGATGTTCCCGATGAGGCCATTCGGGAGTTACCTCGGTTTTTCGGCATTTCGGGTAAGCTCTCGTTTCTCAAGGGCCTAACTTTCACGGACGCCAAGATGCTGGCCTGTATTGATCCGGTCTTGTTGGTGTCCCGTTTCATTGATTTCTGGGGGCATTGATATGACTACCGTCCTCGTGGTGGATGATGATCCCCGGGCCCGGAGGGTGCTCAAGAACTTTTTTGAGGGCCACGAGGGGTTTACGGTTATAGGTGAGGCGGAAAACGGCGCTGAAGGAGTGCAGCAAGCCCAATCCCTTAACCCGGATTTGATAACCATGGATATTGAGATGCCTGGTATGTCGGGCCTTGAGGCCATCAGCATCATCATGCGGGATATACCCACCCCGATTGTGGTGATCAGCGCCCAGGACAGCGCCGGGACGATCTATGAGGCAACTCTGCGGGGGGCCCTGGAATTTTATCCCAAAGCGATCTTCACCTCTCCCATGGACCCGGAACGGCGCAGCCATATTTACGCCACCTTGAAGCGCATTTCTGCAGTGCAGCGGAAAAAATCCCCTCCCATTAATCCCGCTCGCCCCTCCCCGAGGGCCATAGAGTACCGACCTATTCGGGCAGTGGTGATCGGGGCCTCTACTGGGGGCCCTAAGGCTCTGATGGAGGTGTTTGCGGAGATTCCCAAGGATTTCCCGGCGCCTATTATAACGGTACAGCATAATTCTTCCGGCTTTGATAAGGGTTTTGTCCAGTGGATCCAGCGGTACACCGCCTTGGAAGTCCTTTTGGCGGAACATGAAGCCCTGCGTCGCTCGGGGCGGATCTACATTGCCCCCACGGATAAACACCTTATCCTAACCCGCCAATATCTATGCCTAGACGACGGAGAGCCGGTACTCAATCAAAAACCTGCGGTGGATCTGCTTTTTCAAAGCGCCGCAGAAGTCTTGGGTCGGGAGGTCATTTCGGTGGTCCTTACCGGTATGGGCCGGGACGGGGCTACGGGTACCAAAGCTATACGAAAAGCAGGAGGCATTACCATTGCCCAGGATGAAGCCAGTTCTTTGATTTATGGTATGCCCAAATCAGCCATAGAAACCGGGTGTGTGGACATCATTCTACCCTTGGGGGCCATAGCGAAATGGCTCATAGCCTTAACCATGCCTTCAGGAGGGGCTATAGGATATGGAAGAGGAAACCCCTATGTGTGTGAGAGAACCGCGGTTCGATGATCCCCTTATGTATCAGCTCTATCAGCAGGTTGAACATACCTTAGGGATTCGGGCCAGTGCTGAAGCACTGGTGCATCTGAAGGACTATATCAACCAACTCCGTACGCAGGCGAAGCTTGCGCCGCAGACGTCACGCACGGTGTCCGCACCCTTTGCGTTGCCGGATACACGCGAGCCGGATGGGTTCGATGAGGGGTATGGCCATATCTTTTCGTCCCCCCAGACTCTCTTTGATCTGGCCCGGCTACTTACGGTGAATGAAACCTATTTTTTCCGGGAACAGGCGCATTTTTCTCTCTTGCTTCGGGAACTCTTGCCGGAATTTGCCGCCCTGGGCCGGCCCCTGCGGATATGTTCCGCGGCAACCTCCATCGGCTGCGAGGCCTACAGCATTGCTATGGTGCTGGACTATTATAAACAGAGCTTCCGCTGCGGGCTCCTTTCCTGGGAGATCGATGCCTTTGATATAGATTATGAGGTGATTGAAACCGCCAGGGAGGGATCCTACCGGTCCCATGCCTTTCGGGACGACGGGGTCCAATGGAAGTTTCTGTTGAACCGCTATGTATCTAACCAGGAAGGGAAGTACCAGGTGGATTCCCGGCTGAAAGAACACATTCATTTTTATCTGCATAACGTAATGGATGGGCTGCCGTCGCAAACCTATGATCTGATTTTTTTCAGGAACGTGTCCATCTATTTTTCTGATGAAAGCCGCATGAAGGCCCTGGAGATACTCTCTAATGCCCTGATTCCCGGAGGCTGTCTCATCGTGGGTATATCCGAGACCGCAGGCATAGAGCATCCGCAACTTACGAACTGCTTTAAGGAAGATGCCTTTTACTTTCAGAAACGGGCCGCCGCGCCGCCACCGGTGATTCTGACCCCGGCCTCCCCCCGGATCGTGCCGAAGTTGCGGGAACTGCATTCCTTAAAGAAAAGGCTTATCATCGAACCTTTGCATATCGCCGAACTTATGGCCGATGATACGGCGGCCCGGCTCATCACGGAGAAAACTCTCTCCCTGCTGGGGGGCCTACCCGATTCGACTCTTGATGAATCGGGGCATATTCGAGATAATGCGGTAGGAACAAGGAAAAGGAGCACCCCTGACGAGCATGTTGCGGGGCTTGTCTGTATGGGTAATGAGCTTATCACTTCTCTTATCGTGGTAATCAATCAAGGGGATAGTTTCAAGGCCGATTGTCTCTTGGCCTTCATTGAACAGTACGATCATTCGGCGTATACCCATTTTCTTCGGGGGGAATATTTTTACCTTAAAGCCAATATTATTGATGCAGAGTCTTCGTACAAGCGGGCTGTCCAGCAAGACAAGACCTTTTGGCCTGCCTTCTACCGGCTCGCGTCCCTCGCGGCCCTTGGGAACCCCCTGCGGTATGTCCATAAAGTCAATCAAGCCTTAGAAAGCATTATTCAGGGCAAAGAGCGGGGATATGAAGTGTTTATCGGTGGATTTTCACCGGACTATTATCAGCATGCCTTGGAGAAACAGCGGCATAAGGGCTTATGCGCCCCCTATGAACCCTGGCAGGAGCACGGATAGGCCAAGGAGTAAGGAGTAAGTTATGAAAATCAGAAATAAACTGGTCATCATTATTATCAGTCTGAATCTCTTGGGAATTGGAATTTTGGTTTCTACCCTGCTGCGGATTTCTCAGCAACAGATTTCCCAACTCGTCAGTAACGAAATGAATAATCTCGTCGAAGAACACGCCATACGGGTGCGTCTTTGGTTTGCCAAATACGTGTATGCCGGCCGGATTCTGGCTCATATCATGAACAAGTATGAAGATGTAGCCCTGGAGGATCGCCGGGATTATTTTCTCACCATGCTGGAGGGAATCATCGAGGCAAAGCCAGATATATCGGCGGTTTCCGCAGCCTGGGAACCCAATGCCTTGGACGGTCAAGACGCGGAGTACCGAAATACTCCGGGAACCGATAATAGCGGCCGGTTCATCCCCTATCTGGCCCGGACTAAAAACGGGATACGCTTGGAGGCCCTGGTGAATTATGACATTCCCGGAGAGGGGAATTATTACCTTATGGCTAAAGAAACCGGCAGGGAATCCCTGATGGACCCCTACTGGTATCCCGTTGCCGGGGAGAAGCGGCTAGTTACCACCGTAACCGTGCCGATTAAACAGGATGACCAGTTTTTAGGAGCCACCATCATTGATGTGGATATATCCGCCATTCAGGAAGAGGTCCAGAGTATAGAGTCCTATGAGGGCTCGGTGTCCATGTTATACAGCAACGGCGGAGTAGTGAGTTCCCACTTTGACGGAGTCCGGCTGGGACAAGATATCCAGTATACTGAAGGGGATATTGCCGGACCCTATTTACCGCAGCTTATGGAAGCGGTACGTCAGGGAAGGTCTTTTTCCTTTATCAACCATGTTTCCTCCCTAGGTACCACCATGCAGTTCTTCTCCCATCCTTTTAGTATGGGAGAAACCGAAACCCCCTGGACCCTGGTCATTGGGATCCCCACCCGGGTTATCGCCCGGCCAGTCTTGCGGATACTCTGGGTGAGCATCGGGATTATCGCGGTGATGATCTGCCTCGTGGGGGCCGGGGCCTTTATCGTAGCCCGTTCTATCAGCAATCCCATAAAGCACATGGTGGATATTTTAGCGGATATTCGGGAAGGGGATATGACCCAGCATCTAGATATTCAAAGCCAGGATGAGATCGGGGAGATGACCGTTTCCTTTAATGCCACGGTGGAGAAGATGCGGGAACTTATCGTGGAGGTAAAGAACAAGGCCTTTGCTCTGTCTGAAATGGGTGAAGATATTTCCACTTCCGCTAAAGAAATCGTTACCACTGCGAATGAACAGGCCGCCAGTGTTTCCGAAATCGTCAGTACCATGGAAGGAAGCAAGAACTTGTCCGAACAAGTCGCCGCCAAGTCCGGGGAAGTGGCCAGCCTCGCCGTGGAGACCTTGGGCCTCAGCCAAAAGGGGGTGGATCTACGGGACGCTAATGAGCGAATGATGGAAGACATTCAAAATCAGAATGCCAAGATCATCCATGAGATTAAAAATCTGGTGGATATGATCAAGCACATCAATGACGCCATTCGCATCATCGATGGCATTGCGGATCAAACCAAGCTCATTGCCTTTAACGCCTCCCTGGAGGCGTCCTCATCTGGGGAGAGCGGGGCCCGGTTCTCCGTAGTGGCCAGTGAAATCCGGCGCTTTGCGGACAATGTGGTGGAT
>JAITJK010000105.1 GCA_031278935.1 Spirochaetaceae bacterium
ACCCATAAAACCTTCCGGGCGCTTGAAGATCCCGCCGTCCCGAAGGAGAAGCGGCGCTATGTGCTGGATATGTTCCCCTACCCCTCGGCCCAGGGCTTGCATGTAGGACATCCCGAAGGTTATACGGCCACGGATATCTACTGCCGCTATCTGCGGATGCAAGGCTACAACGTGCTACACCCCATGGGATTCGATGCCTTTGGGCTCCCCGCAGAAAACTATGCCATCAAGACCGGCACCCATCCGGCCAAGACCACTGCGGCGAATATCGAAAAATTTCGCTCCCAGATAAAAACCTTGGGCTTTTCTTATGACTGGGACCGGGAAGTGGACACCTCAAGCCCTGAATACTATCGGTGGACCCAGTGGATTTTCCTGAAGCTCTTGGAGCAGGGCTTGGCCTATGAGGCCGAGAGCCCGATTAACTGGTGCCCTTCCTGCAAGACCGGACTGGCCAACGAGGAGGTGAAAGAGGGAGCCTGCGAGCGCTGCGGTACCAAGGTAAGGCGCAAGCGTATCCGTCAATGGGTACTCCGTATCACCGCGTACGCCCAGCGGCTCCTGGAGGACCTAGAGGACTTAGATTGGCCTGAGCCGGTGAAGCTCATGCAGCGGAACTGGATAGGCCGCAGCGAGGGGGCCAATGTATTTTTTCCCATTAAGGGGCATCCGGATCTGCTTGAAATCTATACCACCCGGCCCGATACCCTGTTCGGGGCAACCTACATGGTTGTGGCTCCTGAGCATCCTTTGGTGGACCGGATAACCACGGCGGGACAAAGGGAGGCGGTACAAGCCTATCGGGAAGAAGCGGCCAAGAAGAGCGACCTGGAACGAACGGACCTAGCCAAGGTCAAAACCGGGGTTTTTTCCGGGGCTTTTGCGGTGAACCCAGTGAATGGGGTGGGAATCCCCATCTGGATAGCCGACTACGTACTCATTTCTTATGGTACCGGGGCTATCATGGCGGTTCCTGCCCATGACGAACGGGACTGGGACTTTGCCAAGACCTTTCAGCTGCCTATTATCCCGGTGGTGGCCGCGCAAAAGCCCCAAGCCGGGAACGAGCAGCCCTACCCCCAGGAACCTACGGTATGTACCACCGCCGAAGGCTGGGTGATCAATTCTGGGCAATTCAACGGCCTCCCCACGAAAGAGGCTATACCCCGAATCACCGCCTGGCTTGAAGAGCAGGGTTTGGGGAAGAGGGCGGTGAACTACAAGCTTCGGGACTGGGTCTTCAGTCGCCAGCGCTACTGGGGGGAGCCTATCCCGGTGGTTCACTGTAAGCACTGCGAGGCCGAGCATGGTTCTGCCATCGTGCCCCTCCCTGAGTCGGCCCTTCCCCTGCGCCTCCCGGAGGTGCAGTCCTACACGCCCACGGGTACTGGTGAATCCCCCCTGGCCCTCATCACCGACTGGATCCATACTACCTGCCCCCGGTGCGGTGGTCCGGCCCTGAGGGAGACGAACACTATGCCCCAGTGGGCCGGGTCTTGCTGGTATTACCTGCGCTACCTGGACCCCCATAACGAAAACGCCTTCGCGGATCGAGACACGATAGATTACTGGGCCCCGGTGGATCTTTACGTGGGTGGCACGGAGCACGCGGTCCTGCACCTGCTTTACAGTCGTTTTTGGCACAAGGTCCTCTACGATCTGGGCTTGGTGAATACTAAGGAGCCTTTTACGCGTCTAGTGAACCAGGGGATGATCCTGGGGGAGGACAATCAGAAAATGTCCAAAAGCCGGGGGAACGTCATAAACCCAGATGACATTGTACGGAATTACGGCGCCGACGCCATGCGGGTCTACGAGATGTTTATGGGGCCTTTGGAGGTGAGTAAGCCCTGGATTACCGCAGGGCTTGTGGGAGTTTCCCGGTTTTTAGAACGCCTTTGGGTCATAAGCGAGAAGCCCCTAAATGAAGAGCCCGGGAGTCCCGACTTGAACCGGCTCCTGCACAAGACCATCAAGAAGGTGAGCGACGATACGGCGGCCCTGAACTTCAACACCGCCATCAGCGCCATGATGGTGTACTCCACGGAACTCTCGAAACTGAAGGAGATACCCCGGAGTCTTTGGGCTCCCTTGGTGCAGATGGTGAGCGCCTACGCGCCGCATCTGGGAGAGGAACTGTGGGAGAAGCTGGGGGCCGCTGCATCGGTGTCTAGGTCCTGTTGGCCCCGCTACGATGAAGCCCTCACGATGGATCGAGAACTTACCATTGTGGTGCAGGTGAACGGCAAGGTCCGAGACAAGTTTACCGCAGCCGCAGGCACACCCAAGGAGGCTCTTGAAACCCAGGCGCTGGCCCTGCCGGGGATCCGCAAATGGACCCAGGGGCGCCAGGTGGCCAAGATTATCACGGTTCAGGATAAGCTCGTGAACCTGGTTGTTACCTGACGTTTTTTGGCATATGTTGCCGGTCCTGGCCTTTGTCGCGTTGCACAAAGGCCTTAGGCTTATCTGGTATCGGATGTTATTCTCAATGTTGCCGAACTTCCGGTTCCAAACAGTCAGCAGGTCATCCAAAATCCGCTAGGCCAAACGCAAGCGCTCGTCTCCACGCCACGGTATGTAATGCCCATTGAGCTCTCTTTAACCAATTGACATAATTAGAAATATAGATGAGATATAATCATGAGTACATTACAAGGCGTACCTATACATTGTTTATTCCTTTAGTGACGCGTATATTTATCAGAAAAATGGTAAAAGTAATATCATCCACTTCGGCGCGGTGTTTGAAACTGCGTATTATCGTACTACTTGTCGTTCCCGTTATTTTTAAATATTTTAAAGAGAATAAAGAATCGAAACAGAATTGATATAAGAAAAATGCTGGAAAAGAAACTGGGATTATATACTCGATCGCAATAAAAGTTGTTGACGATAAAAAAAGGGTTATTTTATTGCACCTTAGAATAAATTAACTTAAAAGCAATGGGCACTGCGTCTAACAAGTCTATGCCTAAAGATCCCTCAACATATTTTTTCGTTGAAAAAGCCATGAAAACCACGATTAACAGGTATGCTTTGGCAGTTTGCAGCAAAGAAACAAATATAACAGGAAATTATAAGTTATTTATCCCCTGTTAATGGCTTTCCCCTTACAAACTTGGTACGTTCTTATGATGAAAAGAAAAACCATGCTTTGTGTCATCATCATCTTTTGTCTTGCCGGAGCCTGGGGACAAGACCAGCCGCAAAGAACATTGACTGTTGA
>JAITJK010000113.1 GCA_031278935.1 Spirochaetaceae bacterium
GTTTCTTTCCTTCTCTTGTTCTACCCCGGGCTCGAAAAAGACCGCCCAGGCCCAAGAAAATCCCGCAGATATTCCTCGGGACGCCCTGGTGGCTGCAGAAGGGCTGCAAAACGCCTTCCGTTCCGTGGCCAATAAGGTGCTGCCCACGGTAGTAGAGCTCAAAACCGTGTCCATCCGGCGGCAGCAGGTCCCCAATTTCAACGGGATTCCCTGGGAATTTTTCTTTGGGCCCCGGGACGGCGGGTCCGACGGGCAAAGTCAGGAACGGGAATACCGGTCCCAGGCCCTGGGTTCGGGGATCATAGTCCGTAAAAATGCGGATACCTATTACGTGTTGACCAATAACCACGTGGTGGAGGATGCCAATGAAATTATGGTGGTTACCTATGACGACCGGGAATACGAGGCCGCCCTGGTCGGCAAAGACGAGCGTAAGGACTTGGCCCTGGTGTCCTTCAAGACGATGGATGCACATCCTTTGGCGGAACTGGGGGATTCCGACGCGGTTAAGGTCGGGGACTGGGCTATTGCGGTGGGAAACCCCCTGGGGCTTATGTCCTCGGTAACCATGGGCATCGTGAGCGCTGTGGGACGTACCGGCGGGCCGGGAAATAATATCAATGACTTCATTCAGACCGACGCGGCCATCAACCACGGCAATTCTGGAGGGGCCCTGGTGAATATCCGGGGGCAGATTATCGGTATCAATACCTGGATCGCTAGTAATAACGCTTCAAGCGGTTCCATGGGCTTAGGCTTCGCCATTCCTATCAATAACGCAAAACGCTCCATTGATGAGTTCATCACCTCGGGGCAGATTAATTACGGCTGGCTGGGGGTATCCTTGACCGACCCGGACCGGGATATGATGCAGGCCCTGAACCTTCAGGGGAAACGAGGGGCCTTGGCCGCCCAGGTATTCTTGGGCTCTCCTGCGGATAAGGGGGGCATCCGGCCTGGGGATTTCATCACCCATGTAAACGGTAAGGAAGCCCGGGGCATGAACCCCCTCACGTTGATGGTGGGGGACATCAAAGCCGGAGAACAGGCCCGGTTCACGGTGATTCGGGACGGGGTCTCCCGGGAGTTCCAGGTACGGATTGAAGCGCGGACCGATACGGTGGCGGCGGATAATAAAAAGCTCTGGCCTGGGGTAATGGTCATCCCGCTTTCGGATTCCGTGCGGGATACCTTAAAACTGGACAAGAACGCCCAGGGCCTGTACGTGGCCCAGGTGATCCCAGAGACCCCGGCGGCGATTGTCGGACTACAACGGGGAGACCGGATCACGGGCATTAACGGGGAATCCGTGAAGGATCTCCTGGGCTTCTATAAGAGCCTTAGGGAGAAGACCGATAAAGAGTTGTGGTTCAATTTCATCCGAGGAGACACCACCCTGGAAACCCTAAAGTTCAAGCGCTAAGGCTTAGGGCTATGGCGGTTTGGGAACTGGTCCAAGGGGATATTACCCGCCTCAGGGTGGATGTGATCGTCAACGCGGCGAACTCAAGCCTTTTGGGTGGAGGCGGGGTGGACGGGGCCATACACCGGGCTGCGGGGCCGCAACTGCTCGCGGAATGCCGGCGTATTGCCGAGGCGCGCAGGGGCTGCGGTGGCGTGGCCTGCCCACCGGGGGAAGGGGTGATCACTGGCGCGGGGCGGCTGCCCTGCAAGAAGGTGATTCACACCGTAGGCCCGGTCTGGCACGGCGGCGGCCAAGGAGAAGGGGAGCTCCTTGCGGCGTGTTACCGGAGCTGCCTCCGCCTGGCCGAGGAGGCGGGGCTTAGGAGCATCGCCTTTCCTAGCATCAGCACCGGCGTATACGGGTACCCCAAGGCTGAGGCGGCGGCGATTGCCCTAGAAACCGTCCGTGTGTTCATCAGGGAAACGCCGGGGATTAGCCGGGTGCTGTTTGTCTGTTATGACCGGGAAAACCTGGAGATTTACCGAAACCAGGAGGGCTAGGGGTAAACCTGCTTACTGTAACTTCGATAGGAAGTCTAAGCCCGCAGAGGACGAGAAGGAGAAATCGATATGCTACTTTTTTGTGGCCCTGGATCGTAATATCCCGCAAAAGGCTTTTTTCATATTGACTTTATTTCATTGTTTAAAGTATAGTTTAGATAATCTTTGTATTTTGGAGGTTTTTACGGTGAAGAAGTTAATGGCGGTGTGTATTCTGGGCTTTGCCTTGACAGCAGGGGCATTTGCCCAGCACCCGGATGGGTGGGGCATTGGCCTTCAAGGCGGTTTTGGTTCGAGTAGCGGTGGCGGTGGCGCGTTGTCCCTCAAAATACCGAGTCTGCCGATTTATTGGACCGGTCGTATTTCTTTTGGGGGCTCTTCTAAGGAGGGTAAACAATCCTACTTCAATTTGGGGGTAAGTGGTGATTACTACTTCTATGATCAAGCCCTGGTTCCCGATATAGGGCTTGGCTGGTACCTGGGGGCGGGCGGTTTCGTTGGGATTTATAGCAGAACTTTCCATGTTTATAGCCACCCCGAATTAAAGCAGGATGACTACTCATTCACCTTGCTTCAGATCGGCGGGGAAGTTCCCATAGGGCTTTCTTGGATGATCCCTATTCCGGTAAAGCTGGAACTCTATCTCCAGGGGGTGCCGTATATTGCCATACAATTCCCCGTTGCGGATGAGCAAGAGTGGTTCGCTAATGATGACGACTATGGCTATATCTGGTGGGATATCGGGTTTAATTTAGGTATCCGCATCTGGCTCTAAGCTGATGGGGCGCTCTGGCCATACCGGATTCCTGGAGCAATGCAGGTATCCGAATAGGCACGGTTATTTTATAGTTTGACATGGAGATCCCTGATAAAACACCTCCGGGAGTGCCGGGGGTGTTTTTTTGCCTAAAAGCGGCATGGAGGAGTAGGGGCTTGAGTATCCGGATTCTGGGGCTTGGGGCCTTGGTTTGTTCTCTTTTAGTTGCCTGCGCGGGCCTGGGATTCCGGCCTTCCGCAGAAGAATACTACGCTATCGGCATGGCCTACCTGGAGCTGGGAAAATACGCCGAAGCTGCGGTGTGGCTGAACCGCGCCAAAGGGGTGGATAAGACCAAAGTGGCTTCGGAATACAACCTGGGAAGAATCGCCTTTGAAACCGGGGACTACCGGGAAGCCTTGCGCCGGTTTGAGGGGCTGCTCAAAAAAGACCCCCAGAACCTCTTGGTCCTCAAGGCAACGGCCTATACCCACATTAAGCTCCAGAACATCGAGGAAGCTCAGGCCCGGTACCAGCAAGTCCTGGCCCTGGCCCCGGAAAACGCCGATGACGGCTACAATTACGCCCTGGTGCTGTACGTTATGGAACAATACGACCAGAGCGAGCAGGTCTTGGCAGCCTATCCCTTTGCCTTACAAGAAAATAAGGAAGCCCTGCTCCTCTTTGCCCGGACCCAGAAAGCCCAGCAAAAGCCCGAAGCAGTGGACCGCTATGCACAATGGCTCGCCACGTATGAAGAAGACCACGAACCGGGAATGGCCCAGGTGCGCACCGAGTACGCTTCGGCCCTGGAAGCCGGAGGTTTCTACGCCCGGGCGGTGGAGGAATACCGGAAGGCTCTCACGGAACTGCCTGCCAGCGCAAACCCTGAGGACCTTTCCCCGGCCACGGTCCGCTATACCTTGGCCCGGCTGCTCCTCATCGCGGACCCAGAAAGCCCGGAGGGCATCACCGAGCTTACCCAGGCCCTGCGAGAGGGCTTTGACGATGCAGAAGCCCTCGAATCCCTGATGGACGAAGAAGGGATCACCCAGGCCCATAAGACGGAAATCCGCCGGCTCATCGATGAAGGCCCCCCGGTGGAAGAAGCCCCTACGGATGCAGAAGCCGCTCTCGTCCTAGACGAGAGCCCAGACGCCATAGAGAAAGCAGACGCGGTGCTTCCTAAGGAAGCCCCAAGGGATGTACAATAAAAAAATAAAAAAATGATTGTTTCGATGATGTAGCTATTAGACTTGTTCAAGAACCCGGTTGGTTCTCGAACAAGTCCTGCAAAATGCTCCGCATTTTGCCATTGTTAAGTGGTGGAACGAGAAGCATCCTGGTGTATTCAGGACGTGCGTATATATTCCCAGGAGTTTTAATGATACGAAATGCGAAAACCATAAGCCTTATAGGGCTACTCATGGGGGGAGTAACCCTCTTCAGCGCTTGTATAGGGGTACAGGCAGATATTACGGTGCGAGCGGATGGGTCGGGGATGGCGGTACTGGAATACCGGGTGTCCCGGGTCCTGGAAGCCCTAGGCGTCTTGGACGGTAATGCGCGCTGGCCGCCTTTACCTGTGGGAAAAGCGGACTTTGAGCGGACCCAGGAGCGGGTACCAGGATTGCGTCTAGTGTCGTTTTCCACCAAAGAGGATGCCCAGGACCAGTATCACCAGGTCAAACTGGAATTCGCAGACATCGAAGCCTTGGTAGCGTTTCTCGACGCCGCAGGGCTGGGGGCATCCCTGGTGCAGGAAAGGGGCCAGCACAGGCTGACCCTCGTTTTCACTCAGGGCAGGGCAGGGCGAGAAGACCCGGATTTCCTCGCCCTGATGGAAGCGGCGGCCTCAGGGTATGGGATAGCCCTGAAGCTCTCTTTCCCCGGAGAGGGGTCTTTGCGGGTTGTGGACCCCGCAGGCCCTTCGGTGGACCCTCTGCCGGGTATGGCGGTGGTTCCCCAGGGGAAGCAGGTTTCCTTCACGGCCCCCTTAGGCGCGCTCTTAACCCACCCCCAGGGCCTCACCCTAGACCTCGCCTGGTAAGGTCTGCCACAGGGGCGTATTGGAGGGCCGGATACTGCAGGATAGGGGCTTCACCCCCAGATGGGCGTCCATGGTCAAAGACTACCAGCCCTGAAGGTGAAGGGGTTTTTCGATTTGCACCGTATCCCCAGATTGTTCTATCACATACAAACCCTGCCGTAAGGCCTCACGCCGCAGGGTTTCCGGCATAATCGCTCCGGCTATGGCCCCACGGATGATGCGCCGGTCCCCCAAATGGTCTTTATAGCTCCTCAAGACCTCAAGCCGGTGGATATGATCCGCCAGATCTTGTGTATTGGGTTTGCTTTTCACTTCCACCCCCACGCTGTAGGCATCGTTCTCCAAGAGGATGTCAAATTCCGCCTCTACCTGGTTCGTCTGAGGATTATAGAGCTTACGCTCTTTCGCAATATCCCGAAAATGATAGCCCAGGGCATTGAACTTCTGGACGATATTGGGTACCACCAGGTGTTCGGCCAGTTCCCCGAAGCGGTGGCTCAAATAGCCCATGCTTTTCTGGAGTTCCTTCATCCGTTGGTCAGTCTCCTTCATCCGCTGGTCAGTCTCTTTCATTGCTTGGCGGATTTCCATGAGCGCCGCCCAAACCCGCTCAAAATTTAAACCCATCTGGGGTTGTATGGTTTCCTCCATGAGATACTCCTTAACCTTAAAATATATACCAGGATCCGTTTCTCCACCACGGGGGATATCCCCATCACCTCCAGGGCAGGTGGGGGTTAAGAAATATCCGTATAAGGCCGATAGGCTTTCAAGGGAAGGGGCAGTTATACATCCGCTCCGGCAGGGTTGGGTCCTGGGTAATCGTGGCGGTAGAGGCAGGCGTGTATGTATGGTTTTATTATCGGTATTTTGATCGCAGGTAGTGGTTGCTTGATGTTTTTTGTAGTAACTTACCTAGTCGCCCCCCAACAGATAGCGGTATTGCCGAAATGGCTGCAAGAGGGAAACGCTCACCGGGTAATCAAAGCTGCCCAGGCCATGATTGCCAAAGACCCCCAGAACGTGGAAGCCCATTATTACCTCGGCATGGCCTATCTCGCGCAAGAGAACACCCCTAAGGCTCTGGAGGAGCTTAGCCTCGTATCCCAGCTGGGGGTCATAGGCCGGGCCATCCCAGAGATAGCCTTCAGGCAAACCATAGCCCAGCTTTTCGTTTCCTGTAATCAGCCGGAAGAAGCCCTGAAAGAGTACCTGCTCTTGATCCAATTAGACCCGGAAAACGAGGAATTCTATTACCAGGCGGGGAAACTCTTCTTCAGGCGGAACCAGGTGGCCACGGCCAAGCAGTATTTCTATAAAGCCTCAAAACTCAACCCCGAAAACACTTGGGTTCACGGGGAATTGGGGTACCTGTTATACACCGAACAAAAGACCGTTGAAGCGAAACAGGAACTGGAAAAGGCCACTAATTCCTCAACCTACAACGGCCAA
>JAITJK010000175.1 GCA_031278935.1 Spirochaetaceae bacterium
GAAAGCGTATGAGGCGGCGGGGGCGGCGGCGATTTCCGTACTCACCGAGCCGGATCACTTCTTAGGCAGTGACCAGTACCTTGCAGAGATTGCCCAGGCGGTTTCGGTACCGGTGCTGCGGAAGGACTTCATTCTGGATTCCTATCAGGTATACGAGGCCAAGCTCTTGGGGGCTCAGGCGGTGCTGCTGATCGCGGCGCTGTTGGGGGGGAGGGGAATCGCGGATCTCATTCGACTTGCGGACACCTTGGGCCTTTCGTGTCTCGTGGAAGCCCATACGGAGGACGAAGTGAAGGCCGCAGCAGACGCCGGGGCGCGGGTCATTGGTATCAACAATCGGGACCTGCAAACCTTTAGGGTGGACCTAAACACCACCAAGCGGCTTCGGCGGTACATTCCCCCAGGGGTTCTTGCGGTTTCCGAGAGCGGTATCCAAGGGGCGGAAGACCTTCGGACCCTTGCGGACTACGGACTTGACGCCTTTCTCATCGGGGAGGCGCTGATGCGCGCCCCAGACAAAGGGGCCTATCTCCAGGCCCTGCGCCTGCCTACCCGGTAAGGAGAGAAGGCTTTGCAAAATGGAAAACTGGAGGGACCGGTGCCTTTAGCGCTGACCACAGGACCTTCTAATACGCCCAGCCCAGGGGCGAAGATTAAAATCTGCGGCTTATGCCGGGAAGAAGACGTTTCCTTTGCCAATGAGGCCCTACCGGATTTCGTGGGCTTTGTGTTCGCCCCCAGTCGCAGGCAGGTATCCTACGCCCAGGCCGCTCGGTTTCGGGAGCGCCTTAAGGCGCCCATCCTCCCGGTGGGGGTCTTTGTCAACGTGGCCTGCGAGGATATACAGCGCCTCTATGCCGACGGGGTCATTGCCCTGGCCCAGCTTCACGGTACGGAAGACGCGGCCTACCGGGATGCCCTCAAAGCCTGCTGTCCTGTGCCGGTGATTCAGGCGATCCGCATGGAGGGCCCGCTCCTTCCGGAGCGACTTGCGAGCCTTAGGGCGGAGTACCTGCTCCTGGATAGCGGTGGCGGGGGCACGGGCCGGCCTTTTCAGTGGGAGCTTCTCCGCTCCGCGCCTATCCTGCGGCCTTATTTTCTTGCGGGGGGCATCACCTGGGATAACCTGGACGCGGCCCTAGGCTATGGACCCTATGGGATCGACGTATCCAGCGGCGCGGAAACCCAGGGCCGCAAAGACCGGGATAAGATGATTCGCTTAGTTCAGCGGGTACGAGACCAGGACGAAAAAGTCCGCAAAGCCCTGGGCAGGTAGGTGAGAACGCCTCGCAGGATGTAGGTGGAGTGTCCTGGGAAACAGGAATTGCACAGGAGTCCCCGAGCCCCATAAGTGTGCAGATCGCCTGCTACGATGCGCTGATACCGCTTTTTCATGCAAAAAATTTAGATTTTAAATGTAAACGTGCAATGAGGAACCAAGGGACCTGCGGCCTATACGCAGCCCCCAATACGCTTCCATGGCAAGTAGCGGAATTTACTCCTCCTGGGGAGAGTAATCTATAGGAAAGACGGCGCGATCCCGGGAGAGCTGCGTGTTCGGGAAAATTGCCTGGGCCTCTTTGAGGAGCTGCTTCAGGTCGTAGTCGGTGTAGCGAGGGCTGTAGTGGATCAGGGCCAGCTTTTGTACCTGGGCAGCGGCGGCAATCTGGGCGGCTTGTTGGGCGGTCATGTGCTTCTTTTCCCGGGCGCTTTCCTCAAGCTCGGCTTCAAACATACCTTCACATACGAAAAGATCCGAACCCGCTACCTCTTGGGCTATTTCATAAAAAGGCAGGGTATCGGTTACAAAAGAAAATTTTCTCCCCCGCCGGACCGGACCCAGTACCTCCTCTGGATGCACTTCGGTCCCGTCTGCGGCCAGGACCGTCTTCCCGGCCTGAAGCTGCCCCCAGGCAGGCCCCCAGGGTAGGCCTCGGGCCACCGCTCTTTCGGGGTGAAACTTCCCGGGACGAGGGTTTTCTTCCAAGGTATACCCAAAACAGGGTTTGGTATGCCGTAAGGGAAAGGCCCGGACATGAAAATCCACTCCTTGATAGACAATACCCGGCTCGGTTATCTCTTGGACCAGGATTTCATAGTTGATATACATATCCAGCACCCGCCGGTTAGTTTCAATATATTCGGCAATCCGGGGGGGGCCTATGATATACAAGGGCTCGTCCCGGTCCACCTGGGAAGAAAGCATCAGCAAGCCGGGAATACCCGTTACATGGTCCGCGTGAGTGTGGCTGATAAACATGACGGATATTTTTTTCCATCGGAGGTTGAGCCTGCGCAGGGAGACCTGCGTGCCTTCTCCGCCGTCAAATAAAAACAGATCCCCCTCCCGCCTGAGCAGTACCGAGGTAAGATGCCGATTAGGCAAGGGCATCATACCGCCGCTGCCAAGAATAAACGCTTCAAGATTCATCGTGAAGCGAGTATACCCTGGGCGAAAGGGTAATGCAATGGAAGGCCCTAGCCCAGGTAAGAACGCTTAGGGGTGCTGCCCTCCACGCTTAACCGGGAGCGTAGCCCTAGCGGGAGGAACACTAGTCTTTTGGGCATACTCAAGCCCCACCATCAAACCGGTTACCCGTTGCTTATTGCCGTCGGATAATTGCAAGAATTTAACACGCAGTTGATCCACCAAGGGGGGATCGTTTTTTTTATTCGCCATGGCCATCCCTTTCTCCGAAAACTCCCTTTGAGAGTTATATTACTATAGTATGAGAGTGCTGTCAATATGCCGCGTGCTCCGGGCCTTATATTTATGGAACGCTTATGGGTCTTGCTTTACCAGACGCTGGATTTTGAGAAAAAACTACTGGCATAGTGAGTTTCTTTATAGTATTCTTCTGGTATGGGAGATTGTATGTCCGTTAACGAACGTATTAAAACCTTACGCCATTTCTTAAAATTGTCCCAGATACAATTTGCTAAAGCGGTGTATATATCCAACGGGTATTTGGCGGAAATCGAATTAGGGAACCGCCGGGTCAATGAGCGGCTTATCCATTTGATAAGCTCGATTTTTGGGGTAAACAAAGGGTGGTTACAAACCGGGGAAGGCCGTATGCTTAATACCGCTGCGGAACATAACTTGGAACGGATAACCACGCTTTTCAAAGCCCTGAATCCTGAGTTTCAAGACTATGTACTCAAACAAATCGATCAACTCTTGGACCTGCAAAATCACGGTATCAGCGAAGGCACGCCAGAGCGCGTCCCTTGACAGGGGACCCTTTTTCGCGTAGGGTGGGGTGCATTATGCTATGAAACCGAGGGTGCCAAGAACCAACGGAACGAAATTGAGGAGAAACTATGAAACGGGTCTATAACTTTTCCGCAGGTCCTTCGATGCTGCCCCTTTCAGTGCTACAGCAGGCGGCTGCGGAAATGACCGATGCCCATGGCTCAGGCCAATCGGTTCTGGAGATGAGCCACCGGTCCAAAGACTTTACGCCGATCATCGAAAAAACCGAAGCCTTACTGCGTTCCCTCATGGGTATACCCGCCAATTACCGGGTGCTTTTTCTGCAAGGTGGGGCGTCTTTGCAGTTTTCCATGATTCCTTTGAACCTCGCAGGGGTCGAACCGGGAATTGAGAAAAAACCGGCCTTCTATGTGGAAACCGGGATATGGTCCAAAAAAGCCGAGGAAGAAGGGGCTAAGTATGTAGATCTGTTTGTCGGAGCCTCTTCCCAAGACCGGGGCTATACCTATATCCCCACGCCGCCACCACCTCGGTCCGGCGACGCCTATTATCACCTCACCTGGAACAATACTATCGTCGGCACCCGGTGGACCACGCCCCCCGAAACCGGGAACGTTCCCTTAGTGGCGGATATTTCTAGTAGTATCCTCTCCGAACCCTTGGAGGTGTCCCGGTTCGGCCTGCTCTACGCCGGGGCCCAGAAGAACCTGGGGCCTGCGGGAACCACGGTGGTGATCATCCGGGACGATTTGATAGGTAAGGCCCCGTCTTGGGTGCCGGTAATGCTCCGGTATGACATACACGCCAAGGAGGGTTCCCTGTACAACACCCCGCCCTGTTACGGGATCTACCTCATCGGCTTGGTGCTTGAGTGGCTGCATGCCTTAGGAGGTGTGTCCGCCATAGCCGAACGTAACCAGCACAAGGCGGCGTTGCTTTACGACTATCTGGATCATTCTTGCTTGTTCCGTTCCCCGGTGGATCTGGGGTCCCGTAGTCTTATGAACCTGCCCTTTGTATTCACCGTGGAGGACCCGGTACGCCGGGCGGACCTAGAAAAACGGTTTATCCGGGAAGCCGCAGCGCGAGGACTCGTTAATCTTGCGGGGCATCGCTTGGTAGGGGGGATGCGGGCAAGCCTGTACAATGCCATGCCCCTCAGGGGAGTGCAAGAACTTGTCCGGTTTATGGAAGACTTTGAAGCGCAGGAAAAGGGAGGACTCCATGTTTCGCATCCAAACCATGAATAAAATCTCGCAGCGCGGGCTTGAACGGTTTCCCCAGGATCGGTATGAAGTGGCCAGCGAGCTTCCCCGGCCTGACGCGCTCCTGGTGCGGAGCGCGGACCTCCATGACGTGAAGATCCCCGATACGGTTAAGGCCATAGCCCGGGCCGGTGCGGGGTATAACAACATCCCGCTGGACCTATGTAGCAAGCGAGGGATCGTGGTGTTTACCACCCCTGGAGGCAACGCCAACGCCGTGAAAGAACTCACCTTGGCCGCGCTGTTCCTTGCTTCCCGGAACATCCTTAGGGGAACCGCCTGGGTCGCCGCCCTGGCGGACAAGGGCGCGGCAGTGCCGGAGCTGGTGGAGCGGGGAAAGGCCCAGTTTGAGGGCTCGGAAATCCGGGGAAAAGTCTTGGGCGTGGTAGGTCTTGGGGCCATTGGGGTCTTGACCGCTAACGATGCCCTGGCTTTGGGCATGGAGGTGATAGGCTACGATCCCTATATATCGGTAGACGCGGCTTGGAACCTCTCCCGGCAGGTAAACCGGGCAGAGACCTTGGAAGGGCTTTTGGCAAAAGCCGATTATGTGAGTCTGCACCTTCCTTTGACCGATACAACCCGGGGATTTTTTAATGCGGGAAAAATCCGGCATCTCAAGCACGGCGCACGGCTCATCAACTTTGCTCGGGGCGGTTTGATTCATGAAGAGGATCTTATTGCCGCGTTACAAACGGGGAAGCTCGCCCTCTATGTAACGGACTTCCCTTCCGTCGGGCTTCTTTCCTGTCCCAAGGCAATCTGCCTCCCTCATCTGGGGGCGTCCACCCCGGAAGCGGAGGATAACTGCGCGGTCATGGCGGTACAAG
>JAITJK010000208.1 GCA_031278935.1 Spirochaetaceae bacterium
TAAACAAGAGAAGGAGCGGCGCTTTTTCGCTATAAAGCCGTTTCTTTTTTCCTAAGGGTATAGGGTTTTCCATGCCGTACTCTACCATGAGGGATGTGCATTATAAAAGGGAAATAGGCAAATGATACAGCATCCGGTATATTTATCGGTGAAACCAACTATGAACGTAACAATGAACCCACAGAACTTCAGGGTACCTGCGGCGCGGCTTCTGGGGACGCTCCTCGTTATGGCGGTGCTGGTGTGTGCGCCCCTGTACGGCGCCGGGGAAAAGACCTTCCTCATCGGCGGCCGGGCAAGCTGGAATAAGATCGAGCACCGCCGGGGGGTTACAGAAATATCCTCTATCCGGCCTTATCCGGTGTTGATTCTCTCTTCGTCTGTGCATACGGATACGGAAGCTTTGGATATGGACCTGGCATTTGATGAAGGAGACCCGAGGCGTTTCATGGACCGGACTGGCCATTACCAGGTCAAGACCGCCGAGGGCCTGTATCCTGCGGACCGGCGTTTTGCCCGGATGGGCATGGGGGCGGCCTTGTTTTCAGAAAACCGCCTTAAAAACGATCCTGGGGAAAGTCCCTTGGTTCTTACCCCCAAGCGGGGGGCCTTGTTTAGCCCCGGCCAGGTTATTCGAGATTTTACCTTGCAGTTTTGGTTGTTTCCCACGAACCTGGAAAATGGGGAGCAGATTCTCACCTGGTTGGCCGCTAAGGAGGATCCCCCCGGAACCTCCGAGGTGCAGCGCATCCGCTGTGTGGCCTCCAAAAACCGGCTACAATGGAATTTTTTGAACTTTTTTTACCTGAACGCTCAAGACCAACGTATCACCATTTCCTTGGAAGGTTCTAAGCCCTTAATTCCCAAAACTTGGAGCCATCACCTTATTCGCTTTGACGCGGATACGGGCCTTCTAGAGTATCTAGTGAATGGCCAACTGGAAGCCATTACCTATGTTACCGCCGGAGGCCGGGAAGGAGGGGAGATATATTATCCCCGCATCGGAGAAGAAGGGGCCTTTAGCGTGGGGCAAAGTTTTATCGGAATGCTAGACGAACTTAAGCTCTACGGCCGCTTCGTTACGAATCCGGTGATCTATAAATACCCCATGGCCGGGGGTCGGGTGGAAAGCGAGCCTATAGACCTGGGGGAAATCAACAGCCGGGTGTTCATGGTAGAGGCTTCCGGGGGACGGACCTCCAATACCGGGGGTATGATCCGCAATGAACGGGTTGGGCACGAGGGATTTCGCTTTTCCGATGATTCGACTCTTCAGTTTTTCATCCGGGCTGCGGACTCTCCCTATAGCTGGACCCAAGCCGCCGTAGAGGAAGAGGGGGAGAATTCCCTGGACTGGCAGCTTCTGATTCCCGGGGCAAGCCTTTCCGGTATCCAGGGGCGTTTTGTCCAGATCGCTGTGGTTTTCTATCCTAGCGGAGACGGGGAGAGCAGTCCCTATCTGGATGAAATTCGGATACATTACCGGCCTGATGAACCACCGCCGCCACCTACTCGGCTCACGGGCTTTGCCGGAGACGGCGCGGTGGAGCTTTCCTGGAGGTCTAGCAATGCTGCGGATGTAGCGGGGTATCTGGTGTACTACGGTACGTCCCAGGGAGAGTATTTTGGGGAAGGGGCGCTTCTGGGGGCCTCTCCCATCAATGTGGGAAACCGTACTTCTCTCCGGATCGAGGGGCTTAAAAACGGTACGCTCTACTATTTTGCCGTAGCCGCATACGATCACTTGGAAGCCGCCCATATCGGCGCTTTTTCCCGGGAAATCACCCTGCGGCCTTTAAGGATGCTTGAATGATAGGTACAAGGGATAGCGCGCTCCCAGAGGAAGCGCCCAAGATTGCGGAGGAAGCGGGGACAGTTCAACAGCAGCTCACGGATCTCAGCGCCGTGGCTCAAGAGTCCCTGCGGGAAGGGAAGCTCAAGGAAGCGGTGGACGCCTTTACCGCCTTACTTACCCTGGAGCCTCAGTATGTACCGGCCTATAATGGCTTGGGACTTGTCTACACGGTGTTACGGAAATATACCCAGGGGGGTATGCTCTTCCGTCGGGGTCTGGCCCTGGAGCCGGATAATGCGGTGCTGCACTACAACTACGGGCAGCTCTTAGCGGCCCAGGGGCGGCTTGAGCGGGCCCGCTTGGAATACCAGGAGGCCCTGCGCTGTCGGCCTGAGTGGTATAAACCGGCGAATAAGCTGGGCATGATCCTGGGTAAGCAGGGCCGATATGCCAACGCTCTGGAAATTTTGAGCGCTAACCTCAAGTTTAATCCCCGGAACCCGGAAATCCGAGAGACTATCAAGCAGGTCTTGGCGGAACAGGAAGCCGCACGGCAGAGTCTCAAGAAACAAGAAGAAAAAATCGACCTTCCGACCCTGGAAACCCTGTGGGGTCTTGCGGTTTCCCTCATGGATATGGTGGATTTACTGAAATATCTCGCCCGGCTGGCGGAATACCTGCCCACATCGGAGCGGGAACACTTTATGAAAAGCGAAACCCCGGGGATAATCTATAACGTCATGGGCTTGGTAGCCAAGGCGGCGAAACACTAAGGGCTTTAGAGGAGCCGCTTGTTCCGGTACACCAAATCATCCCGCCGGGAAAAGCCCTGGCGTTCCCAAAACCGGTTGCCTAAGGCGTTGCGCTTAAAGGCCACCAGAGCGATCTTGGTGATGCCTTCCTTTCGTAGGGCCTCTTGTACCGCGAGAACCAGGGCACTTCCCAGGCCCTGTCGCTGGAGGGCGGCTTCCACGGCGGTGTGATAAATGTAACCCCGCCGTCCGTCATGGCCGCTCAAAATAGCCCCGGCCACCCGGCCCGCTTGTTCCGCGACAAAGCAGGTACGCCGGTTTCGCTCCAGAAACCGCCGG
>JAITJK010000219.1 GCA_031278935.1 Spirochaetaceae bacterium
TAGTCCCGATGGGTTGAAGGCTGTACCGTTTCAAGGGCTGCCGTACCTTTGCGCCAGACTACTCGCACCGCTTTAGGGATGCTCATAAGGTATCAGTAGGCAGTTATTTCAGTTACGTCCTCATGTCCGTAGACCTGTTGGGTATGGTGTACTACATCGGCGATTCCTGGTTGATTGGTATTAAGGTAGAGGTATTCTAGGAGGTTTCTCCCGTCTTGGTTGAGTTTCGCCCCGACTCCACCGCGTTTCTTGTATTGAGGGACAAGTCCTGCAAGGCCGGCTTGAGCCAGGTATCATAGAACCTGCGCCAGTCCTTCATATAAGGCGAGGAATTGCTGTACCTTGATGCTGTTCTGTTTAGCGGCTTCATAAGTGGTTATAATTTTCTGGCGATGTCCAATTCTGTTTCGGTGCATTGGTTGAGGGCTTTGAAGGTCTTGTTAGCGGCGCTTCTACAGTGTTGAAAATAAGCTAACCCATTTGGCGCCATTTCCAAATCCAATCGGGGGTTTTTCACGATTCGTCTCTGCGGTGGCAATCCAGCGTCCCCGATACTCCTCAAAATGGATCGTTTATCCATCTTTACGGATTTTAGCAATAAACTCTTTCAAGAACTAATAAATCTTTATATTATAACAACTTATCAATTTAAGTAGCCCCTAGGGGAATTGAACCCCTCTTTTAAGATTGAGAATCTCATGTCCTAACCAATAGACGAAGGGGCCGATTAAACAGCGATACCTTTTTCCCCTTCCCCAGGGAGGATTTGAACCCCCACAAGCAGATCCAGAGTCTGCGGTGCTACCATTACACAACCGGGGAATAACGTTTACAACATACTATGTTCACTAAAAAATGTCAATACAAAAATCGAAATCACCTCTGAAATTTACCGCTTTGGCATAAACCCTCGACGGCTTCGAGGGATATACCCTGTTCCCGGGCGATACGACAGCGGTCCTCATACTCGATCTTTGAACGCAAGGGCTTTCCTTCAAAAAACACGGTCTTTTGCCGCACCTCCCCCCAAGGACCCGGCACTCGGCCTTCCTCTCGGTCCAACGAGAGTCGCCGGACCGAGGTCTCCCGAAACCCGATGGTGGAAGAGTCCCTGAACAGGGTCCGGCGTAGGGTATCCAACCGGGCAGGAGCAGCGAGAACTGATACCCGCGTTCCAGGCCGGGACTTTTTCATCATACAAGGGCTATAACTCACATCCAAGGCCCCAGACTCAAACAGTCGCTCCATGAGAAAACCCAGGGCTTCCGCAGACATATCGTCAATGTTCGTTTCTAGGAGCACCAACTCCTCAGTCTTCCAGGGCGCGGGGCGCTTCGGCGCTTCTTCTCGCAGGGAAAGGCGCAGCACATTGGGCTTGTCCAACTGCCGGTTCCCAATGCCGTAACCGGTCTTAAGCTCCGTAAACCGCGCCTCCTGGACGAATTCGTCCACCGAAGCCGCAAGGATCGCCGCCCCAGTAGGGGTAGTCATTTCCGCAGGAAAGCCCCCAGTCTTGACGGGCAGGCCCTGCACCAGGATCAAGGTCGCCGGCGCCGGCACCGGCAAGGTCCCGTGAGCGCAGACAACCGTACCACCTCCCAGCTCAATCTCGGTGCAGGTGATTCGATCCGGCTTAAGCATATCCAAGCCAATGGCCGCGCCCACAATGTCGATGATGGAATCCACCGCCCCCACTTCGTGAAAAGTTACCTCATCCACGACCTGGCCGTGGACCTGGGCCTCGGCGCTAGCGATGCGCTGGAATATGGCCAGGGCCCGCTTCTTGGCCCCTTCCCGGATGGCGGAGTGGCCGATGAGGTGGCGGATATCCTTCCAGGACCGGTGTTTTCCGTGGTGATGATGGCCCTCATGGGTCTCCTGGGGTTCAGGGGAAATGTCTACTACCGCGTTGGTTCCGCTTATGCCTCCTCGTTCATCTCGGTAAAAGCGCAAGCTCCAGCCCTCAAGGTCTAGTTTCTCCAGCTCCTGCCGCAGGGCCAGAGGGTCCACCCCCAGGTCCACCAAGGCCCCCAAGGTCATATCCCCGGAAATTCCGGCAAAACAATCAACGTGCAGCGTTTTCACCCGGTGTTGCTCCTCTCTCCACCGGGTTTTGCAGGACCCGGTTCATATTCCCCATGGTATAGCCCTCAAGCTCTAATGCCACGTAGACAAAGCCATAGGATTTGATCACCTGGGAAAGGCAATCCATGGTGGTCTCATCAAAGAAGCGGCTGCGTTCTTCGGGAGCCACCTCGATACGGGCGATCTGCTCATGGGAACGGACCCGGAATTGCCGGAACCCCCAGGATCGCAGCGTATCCTCGGCTTTTTCGATGCGGGCCAGTTTCTCCCGGCTAATTCGTTCCCCGTAGGGTATCCGGGAGGCGAGACAGGCAAAGGCCGGTTTATCCCAGGTGGGCAACTTAAAATGCCGGGAGAGCGTACGAATATCCGCCTTGGTGAGGCCCGCCTCCCGCAAGGGACTTTGGATATGCAGTTCTTCCAGGGCCTTGAGACCCGGACGGTAATCCCCCAGATCGTCCTGATTTGAGCCATCCCATACCATCGTGATCCCCCGCTCCTTAGCCGCCGCAAGGATGGCCCCAAATTCGATCTTCTTGCAAAAGTAACAGCGGTTCTGGGGATTGGCCGCGACAGCCTCATCGAGGTCCGCTTCTTCCAACAGGATATGCTCAATGCCGATCTTCTCGGCCATGAGCCTTGCTCCCTGGATTTCATTTTTCGGCAGCAGGGGGGAAACAATCGTTATGGCCAGAGCCTTAGGCCCCAGGGCCGTCGTCGCGGCATGACAGAGGAAGGAACTATCTACGCCCCCGGAAAAGGCCACCGCTCCTTGCCCTGGCGCGGTGAGGATCTGCAACAGCCGTCGGTATTTCTCCCGGATTTTTTCGTCTAGTGTTTCCGTCTCTTGCGCCGGTTCCGCCATGCTATTTCCCCTTTATGATCCGCCGCAACGCGCAAGACCATGGCTGGTTATACAATTTTTGTCGTCATCCTGTCAATGAAGGGTAAGCGGTCCTTAAGCATTTCCACAGCCCGGTCGATCATCTTGGCCAGGGGGGCTTGTTCCAACCCGGCCAGGGCAAAATGATCCTGCTGTAGGGGCAAGAGGATCCGCTGGGCCCGGGCCGTGAGGATCGCTTCGGCCATACTTGGGGTAATTTCCCCCATCATGCTGTTACTAATCACGATGCCGATAGGCCCGACGATGAAGTCCCCCTGGGCCACGGATACCCGGATGGCGTTTTCCCCGGTGGCTCCTCGGTGTGCGCCGGCTTTCAGCATCCGTTCCGTGGCGATGGCGTTGGTCCCCAAGGCGACGAGCTCCAGCGCGTCCCCGAGGTCCCGCAAACGCCCGATGAGCTGCACCCCAATGCCACCGCCCATGCCGTCAATAATCATGATTCTGTGTTTCATAGGTCTGTTCCTTGGGAACACCCTATACCCATTTTAGGGGAAACACAAGCGTTATGAAGGGTCGTACCGGTCATGATGGTTGCGGCGCAGTTCTGTAACTTGCGTTGACAAAAGGCTTTGGGGGTGCTAAGGTGATGTCGTAGCAGCGAAAAGGAGGGGAAACAAAGGACGATGAAAGGTATTATTCTCGCGGGGGGAGCCGGAAGCCGGCTGTATCCTCTGACCAAAGCGGTTTCAAAACAGATTCTTCCACTGTACGACAAGCCCATGATTTATTATCCCTTGTCTGTACTCATGCTGGCGGGAATCCGGGAGGTATTGATCATCTCTACGCCCCGGGACCTCCCCCTTTTTAAGGAGCTTTTTGGCGATGGGCGGACTCTGGGCATGAATTTTGCCTATACCCCGCAACCCAGGCCCCGGGGTTTGGCGGACGCCTTTATTCTGGGCAAGGACTTTATCGGCCAGGAGCCCTGTGCTCTGGTCCTGGGGGACAATATTTTTTATGGACGCAGTTTCAGCCGCACCTTGCACCACGCTGTGGCCCAGGTCCAACATGAGGGGGGCGCACGGATTTTCGGGTACTATGTGAAAGAACCCAGCGCCTATGGGGTGGTTGCGATGGACGAGACCGGCAAGGCCCTTTCGATTGAAGAAAAGCCCGTGAATCCCCAATCCCATTACGCGGTACCGGGGCTGTATTTCTACGATAATACGGTGGTGGAAATCGCTCAGGGCCTTAAGCCCTCGGCGCGGGGGGAAATCGAGATCACTGCGGTTAATAACGCCTACCTCGCCCAGGGGCGTCTCAATGTGGAAATCCTGGGCCGGGGCATGGCCTGGCTGGATACGGGCACCTATGACGGCCTTTTGGAAGCCTCCAATTTCATTGCCACCTTGCAAAAACGCCAAGGTATGTACGTCTCCTGTATCGAGGAAATCGCTTGCGCTAACGGCTGGATCTCCCAGGAGGATCTGATGACCCTGGCCGAGGCTTATACCACCGAGTACGGCGACTACTTGCGCTACCTTGGGGGGCACTCCTGATGGCCTTTCAATTCATCCCCGGCGAGATCGACGGGTTATACGAAATTACCCCCCGGGTTTTTGAGGATGCCCGGGGGTATTTCTTTGAATCCTATGCGGAACGGGATTTTGCCCGGGCGGGCCTGGCGCTCCGTTTTGTTCAGGATAACCAGTCCCGGTCGCTTAAAGGGGTTCTACGGGGCCTACATTTTCAGAAACAGCACCCCCAGGGCAAGCTCGTGCGGGTTTTGGCTGGGGAGGTTTTTGATGTGGCCGTGGACCTGCGGCCCCAGTCCCGGACCTACGGCCGATGGCAGGGGATACGGCTCAGTGGGGAGAAGCACAACCAGTTTTATATTCCCCCGGGCTTTGCCCACGGCTTTTTGGTCTTGAGCGACACCGCGATTTTTGCTTACAAATGTACGGATTTCTATTACCCTGAGGACGAGGGAGGGATCATCTGGAACGATCCCTCCCTAGGCATTGCCTGGCCGGACCTGGGCATGGCCTATAGCGTATCCGCCAAAGACCAAAACCTGCCAACCTTTGTTCCCCAAGAAGGCGTATTATGATTTGGCTTATCGGTATGAAGGGTATGTTGGGTACCGAAGTGGCTCGTCTTTTTGAAACTCAAGGTCTTGCGTACCGGGGAACCGACCGGGAAGTGGACATTACCCGGGAGGAGAGCCTTGCGGCCTTTGCCCGAGAAGCGGGAGGGTTTTCGTGGATCGTGAACTGCGCCGCCTATACCGCAGTGGATAAGGCTGAGGAGGACGAGCGTACCTGTGAGGGGATCAACCGGGATGGCGCCGCCAACATTGCCCAAACCGCCGCGCGCCTAGGAGCGAAGCTGATCCATATTTCCACGGATTACGTCTTTAATGGCCAGGGAAGCCGACCCTACCGGGAAGACGATGAGCCGAGCCCTCTGGGGGTGTATGGCCGGACCAAACAAGCGGGCGAGACGGCGATTTTGGAACGCCATGAGGCCGCCTATATTATCCGCACTGCCTGGCTCTACGGCGCGTACGGCACGAATTTTGTTACTACCATGCTCCGCCTTATGGGGGAGCGGGACCGCGTGCAGGTGGTACAAGATCAGCGGGGAAGCCCCACCTGGGCCTACGATTTGGCCGCGCTTATCCTGCGCCTCATCGGCTTAGGCGATGCGGGTACGGGCGTCCCCTACGGGATATACCATTTTTCCCACCAAGGGGATATAAGCTGGTTTGATTTTGCCCAGGCCATCTACCAGGAAGCCCGGGACCTGGGCCTTTTAAGCCGTTCCTGCGTCATTACCCCGTGTACCAGCGCGGAATTCCCGGCTAAGGTTACTCGGCCCGCCTATTCGGTGCTGGATAAATCGAAGATCCAAGCCGCCTTAGGCATCCAGGTCCCGGCTTGGCAGGGCGCGCTGCGGGCCTTTTTAGCGACCCTGGATTGAGAACCTGTATTAACGAGAGTTCGACGGGAAAAACCTCCGCGCATTACCCGAATAAACAAATACCGTTGGTATGACAGAATCCTCCTCCATCCTACCGAAGCGCCCTATACCCTGATTCGTTTACGAAGCCTTGAATGTACGCTTTTGCCCGGCAAAGGCCTTGGTGTTTTCGCTCCAAAACAGCGTAATCGAATCGGAACCTTGTTTGATAATCCCATGAACCGACCGCCACTATTTGCTTGGTTATCAATCCACGCACTCTAAAGGGAGCTTTTTATATGCCTATTCCCCGATTAGCCACAAGATGAAACGCCAGGGTAATGACCGCGTTCATCCATTAGGAGAACACCGTAACGATTACCGCACCCATGACGCCGTGATCCACCGCCCGGTTCACGTTCTCATTTTGCAAGGTGAACATTACTACTCGTTAATAACGTTTAAAAGTAAGGGGAAGTGTCGCCAAAGGGCATCGGTGTAGGCCTGGAACCGGGAGCCGGCAAGGCATGTCCTTGACAATACTGTCTGGGGAGAGTAGACTTAACCCCATAAACTAACCTCTATAAGGGAGGCCATAATGGCAAAAGTAGAATTAAAAGGTATTGGAAAGGTTTATGAGGGTGGTGTTCGTGCGGTGGATAATCAGAACATCGTCGTTGAAGACCGCGAGTTCTGCGTATTCGTAGGACCCTCCGGCTGCGGTAAATCAACAACCTTGCGGATGGTAGCCGGTTTGGAGGACATCTCCGAGGGGGAACTCCTTATCGATGGGGAATTGATGAACGACGTTCCCCCCAAAGACCGGAATATCGCCATGGTGTTCCAGAATTATGCCCTCTACCCCCACATGACCGTGTATGAGAACATGGCCTTTGGGCTGCGGATCAAGAAGGTGGATAAGGCTGAGATTGAACGCCGGGTTCACGAGGCGGCGAAAATCCTGGACATCGAGAAGTTTTTGGAACGAAAACCCAAGGCATTGTCCGGCGGTCAGCGGCAGCGGGTCGCCGTAGGCCGGGCCATCGTCCGTAATCCTAAGGTCTTCCTTTTCGATGAGCCTCTTTCCAACTTGGATGCCAAGCTCCGGGTACAGATGCGGGCCGAAATCTCCGGGCTCCACAACCGGCTCAATGCCACCATGATCTATGTAACCCATGACCAGGTGGAAGCCATGACTATGGCCAACAAGATCGTAGTTATGAAGGACGGGAAGGTGCAGCAAATCGGTTCTCCCTTGTTCCTTTACAATCATCCTATTAACAAGTTTGTGGCGGGTTTCATCGGTTCGCCCCCCATGAACTTCCTCTCTGTGAAGGTCCTGGAAAAGAACGGCGCTATCGTACTTTCGGAAGAAGGGTCCTTTGAGGTAAAACCCGTGGCCGAACACAGCCCGTACCTCAAAAAGTATATAGGTAAAGAAATATTTTTCGGTATTCGCCCGGAAGATATGCTCTTTACGGATAAACCGGCGGCGGAAAACAATATTTCCTTCAGTATCACCGTGGTGGAACCCTTGGGCGCGGATATTCACCTCTGGCTGACCACGGGCAAGGGACAGCCCCTGGTGGCCCGGACCGAACCGACCCATATCTTTAAGGTGGCCGAGACGGTCAACTTCACCCCCAAGATGGACAAGGCTCGGTATTTTGACCGGGATACGGAAGTGGCCATTCTGGCGGAGCTGGGCGCTGCGGCGGTCGGTAAAATGTAAATTCTGTAGACCCAAAGGCCGCGAGCCTTGGGTCTGAAGTTTAGGGGACGGTTCTTTTTCCCGGTGGCAACCGGGCAGGGAGGCCGTCTTTTTTTTGTGTTGCCCGTGCTCTTTTCCAAGACTTTGCCGCTATGCTAGGATGAAAGTATGAATACCCGCGCCGTCCGAGGGCTGTTGTTGTTGCCTTTTTGCCTCTGGGGTTTCGCCTTTGCGGCCTTGGGAGGCTGTCTTTTCGGGGTGGAGGCATCCTGATGGGTGTAAACCCGGCAGCGTCCCCATCACGGCCCAGCGTCCGGCTTTTTACCCATGACCGGGAAGGGGTCTTTCTCAGGCGGCCTAACCGTTTTCTTATGATGGTCCAGGACGGTGAGGAGGAACTGGCCTGTCATTGCCCTAATCCCGGACGTCTTGTGGAATTCCTCTTTCCCGGGGAGCGGATGATCCTGGAGAAGCGGGTGGCTAGAGCGCCGGGTAAGGCCAAGACGGACTGGACCATAGGAGGGGTGTATTACCGGGATGGGGTTGTGCCGCTCTTTGCGGCCCGGGCCAATCGCGCGGCGGCGCTCATCCTCCCGGAAATCATCCCCGGTCTTAGGGAACTGTGCAGCGAGTACCCTCTGGGCGCTTCCCGGTTTGATTTTTTCGCCTTGGATGCCCAGAAGCGGCCCCATCTGATTGAGGTGAAGGCATGTTCTCTAGTGGAGGACCAGGTGGCGATGTTTCCCGACGCGCCTAGCCTCCGGGCCATGCGGCACCTTGAGGAGCTCGCGGCCCTAAGCCGGGAGGGTTATGTGGGGCATATCCTCTTTGTCATCGTCCATGGAAACCCGCAGGTTTTCATTCCCAACCTGCACACGGACCCCTTGTTTGCTGCGGGCCTCAGCCGTTCTGGTTTTGCTCCGGAACCATGCGAGAAGGAGACTCCCCCAGCGGCGGGCAAGGTGCGGATTCACGCGAGTCTGCTTCGCTGCGATCCCCAGGGGGAGGCGGTTTTGATTGCCCCGTATGTCCCGGTGGACCTGGGGTATGGGGCTTTAGCGGAGAGCAACCGGGGGAATTACCTTTTACTCCTGGAAGTACCCCGCGAGACGGTGGTGCAGGTGGGCGCCCTGGGGCTCCGCACCTTTGTTCCGGGCTGGTACGTCTATACCGGCTCTGCCCAGCGGCATCTTTCCCAGCGCCTCCTGCGGCATCTGCGAAAGGTGCGAAAGCACCCGCACTGGCATGTGGATTATCTTACGCCCCACACGCAGAGCCTGAAGGCCCTCCCTATCATGGCCTACGAGAACCAGGAATGTGCCTTGGCTCAAGACCTGGAGGCGCTGGGGGGTACGGGCGTTCCAGGGTTTGGCTGTTCTGACTGCCATTGCCAGAGCCATCTCTTCTATTTCCCGGCGCCGCCCTTGGGAAACCGTGCCTTCGTAGACCTCCTGTTAAGGTACCGGGCTCACCCTCACCAGCGGGTTTAAGACCCCTAGGGGGCGTGCGGTTAGGGATAAGGGTATAGGTCTCTCCGCAACTTGCCGACGTAACGCCCTGACATGGCCTGTGTCATTAGGAGAAGTGCAGCGACAAAGCAATCCAGAGGAGGTCCAATAACGTTACCTTGGCGGCCTTGAGCTTGACAGGTTTGGCTTCAGGCGAGCACAATACCGGGGATGATTCTCAAGAATTTTGTGGTCTTTGAAGGGGGGGATGGTAGTGGAACCACCACCCAGCTCGGCTTATTGCAGCGTCGTTTCACGGGCTTGGTACCGACCTTACCGCCCCTCTATGCTACCTGGGAACCCACGGACGGTCCCATTGGGAGGATCTTGCGGTCCGCTTTGAGTGGGGAGATTTCCCTGCAACGGGAAACCTTGGGGCTACTCTTTGCTGCGGATAGACAGGAGCATGTATACGGTCCCGGAGGAATCCGGGAACGAAGCGAGCGGGGGGACCTGGTGGTTTGCGACCGGTACGTGCTGTCGTCCCTGGTATACCAAGGCATCGACTGCGGCGAAGAATTGGTCCAGAGGTGGAACGAAGCCTTTCCCCTGCCGGAAGGGATATTCTTTTTCGATATTGCCGGGGAAAAGGCGATTGTCCGTTTGGAAAAACGGCCGGTTAAGGACCGGTATGAATACCTGGACTTTCAGCTCCAGGTGCGGGAACGGTACCGGGCCCTGTTGCCCCAGTATGAGCGGCAAGGAGTCTGGGTAGAAATCATCGACGCCTCCCAGGAACCCCTGACCATAGCGGAGGAAGTCTGGAGGGTCCTCAAAAACATGCCGATAGTAAAAGAAACCGGAGGGGGACTATGAACAAGCTAGAGGTCATGAAAATACCGTTACTCCCTATGCTCCCCCGGGGAGCGGTTCTCTTTTTGGCTGTGGTTCTATGTTTTATGAGTGCCGCGCCGCTTAAGGCGGACCGGATCCGCTACAAAGAGCAATTTTTTAGACTCTACCACCTGCATTACGTTCAATACCCGGACGATACTATGGAAAACATCTATTGGCTTGAGAAGGCTTTACAAGCGGATTTTGCCAATCCCCTCTATGCGGTGGCCTTGATCGAAGACGAGGCGCAGTGGGAGAAGTACCAATATCTCTTTATGATGCATCTAAACCTCAAGATCATTGAGCAGTACTTGTTTTTGGGGAACAAATGGAACAAACGGCAGGCCTATTTTTATAACGCTCCCTGGGCCGCAGGGAATCTGGAAAGTCTGGCCATCGCGGAGACTTGTTTTAAGGCGGCCCTTTCCTATTGGGACGAGGCCGTAAGCTGGGCCACGAAAGCCCAGGATCGCCGGTTCCGCTTCGTGCAGCTAGATCGGGTCCAGTATTGGCAAGAGGAGGCCCACCGTATCCAGCGGCAGGACCTGGATTATGAAAAAATCATCCGCCGGGAACTGGGGCTTTTGCAAAAGGTCCGGGAACGTTTTCAATCCTTTACCGCTTCCCCCGCCCTACAGTAGATGGGGACAAAAAAGGGGGCTTTCGCCCCCTGGATGAAAACCGCTTTTTACGGCCTTATTTTTTTAGATTGTAAAAGGCCTTTTTCCCGGCGTACTCCGCTACCCCTTCGAGCTGATCCTCGATTCGCATAAGCTGATTGTACTTGCAGATCCGATCCGTACGGCTCATAGAGCCAGTTTTGATCTGCCCGGTTTCCAAGGCCACCACCAGGTCCGCAATGAAGCTGTCCTCGGTTTCGCCGGAACGATGGGAAATGACCGCCGTATACCCGGCTCGTTTAGCCATTTCCACCGCTTCGTAGGTCTCGGTTACGGTACCGATCTGGTTCACCTTGATGAGGATGGAGTTACAGGAACCTTCCTTGATGCCTCGTTCAAGACGCTTGGTGTTGGTAACAAAGAAGTCGTCCCCGACGATCTGAATCTTGGACCCCAGGGCCTTGGTCATCTTGACGTATCCGGCCCAGTCGTTCTGGTCCAGAGGGTCTTCGATAGAAACGATGGGGTACTTATCTACCCACTTGGTGTAGAGGGCAATCATATCGTCCGCCGTAAGCAGTTCCCCGGGGTTGGATTTCCAGAACTTGTAGCCTTTCTTACCCCCCTCGTCAAACAGCTCGGAACTCGCGCAATCCAGGGCAATACCGATCTGGTCTCCTGGTTTATACCCGGCCTTTTCGATGGCCTTCATGATATAGTCCAGGGCCTCTTCGTTGCCGATGTCTGGGGCAAAGCCACCTTCGTCTCCTACGGCGGTGTTTTTCCCGGCGTCTTTCAGAAGTTTCTTCAGGGTGTGAAAGATTTCCGCAGTCCAGCGGACTCCCTCCCGGATGGACTCCGCTCCGATGGGCATAATCATGAATTCCTGGAAATCGATCTTGTTGTCCGCATGTTTGCCCCCATTCACGATGTTGGCCATAGGCACCGGAAGAAGATTCCCGTGGAAGGATCCCAAATACCGGTACAGCGGCACATCCAGGTATGCCGCCGCAGCCCGGGCAACCGCCATAGAAACCCCCAGAATGGCGTTTGCCCCCAGTTTGCCCTTGTTCTCCGTACCGTCCAGTTCGATCATGGTGCGGTCTATATCCACCTGATCCTGGGCGTCGGACCCCTCAAGCTCCGGGGCGATAAGGTTATTCACATTATCCACCGCCTTGAG
>JAITJK010000250.1 GCA_031278935.1 Spirochaetaceae bacterium
CGGGGGCTTCTCCGGGGGGATGGCTGAGGCCTCGGTGTGAGGGACCGCCCGTTCCGCCGTTCCCGATCCGGGACCGGTAACGCAGGAAACGCTTAAAAGAGCTATAAGGATACTGAAAAACCATATACGATACTGCATAGGTTTATATCGGCTTAATTGGTGGACTTGTATATTTTTCTATTTTTTCTAAAGCCTTTTTTATCCCTATCCGATATAATAAGGGAATAGCCTAAACCATGTGATGTTGGGCCCTTTTATGGTGGGGGAGATTCAGTTGCCTTTATGCTTCTTTGATTAAGAAGGTTGAAGGTTTTAAACATACTTTTTTGTTTCGAACAATAATGCAGACGGCATGGATGCCGGGGCGTGGAACATTCTAAAACGTTTTTGAGAAGACTAAAGCGCTAAAAAAGCCAAAGGAGTGACGCATGATCATTAATCATAACATAAGTGCCATGTTTGCCGACAGGTCTCTTAAGTCCACCCAGACAACGCTTGAAAAGAACATTGAGAAATTGTCGAGCGGTTTGCGGATCAACCGTTCTGGGGACGATCCGTCGGGACTTGCGGTTTCCGAAAAACTGAGGAGTCAGATTCGGGGCTTAAATATGGCCTCCGCCAATGCTCACAATGGGATTTCGTTTATCCAGACGACTGAAGGGTATCTACAGGAGACCCAGGATATTCTCCAGCGCCTGCGGGAGCTGGCCGTGCAGTCTTCCAACGGGATTTACACCGAAGAAGACCGGACCTACATCCAAATCGAAGTATCCGCCCTGATCGACGAATTGGATAGGGTTGCTTCCCACGCCCAATTCAACGGGATGAACCTGCTTACCGGCCGTTTTGCCCGGCAGGGGGGTGAAAACGTAGTTACCGCTTCCTTGTGGCTCCACATTGGGGCGAACATGGATCAGCGGGAACAAGTGTTTATCAGTACCATGACCGCCAAATCCTTGGGAGTGCGGAATGTGGGAGACGAGACCTTGTTAAGCTTGGGGGATCCGGATACTGCCAATCGGGCCTTGGGAACCTTGGACGAAGCCTTGAAACGGGTGAGTAAGCAGCGGGCGGACCTAGGCGCTTATCAGAACCGCTTAGAACAGGCCATTCGGGGCATTGATATCGGGGCGGAAAATCTGCAAGCCTCTGAATCCCGGATTCGGGACGCCAATATGGCCAATGAAATGGTTGCCTTTACGAAGAATCAAATCCTTAGCCAGGCTGGTACGGCTATGTTGGCCCAAGCCAATCAGCGCAGTCAGGGTATTCTCCAACTGTTACAGTAGATTCGGGGATAAGCCCACTAAAGAGGCACTCCTCCAGTGGAGGGGTGCTTTTTTTATCTGCGGGCTATGATTTGGTTGTAACTCCTCCGTATATCTGATAGACTCTGAACGATGTTTCAAGATTGGGAATTTTGAAACGCATCCTATGTATCGGAGGAACGACAACATGGTAAAGAAATGGGTATTAGCTCTGGGGCTAATTGGTATGGTAGGAGCGGTTTTTGCCGGAACCTATGATGTGGTTAATCGTGAAGATGCGGTGTTCGTGCTTGACGGCGTTGCGGATGAACGGGTATGGGAACGTGTGCCGGCCATCGGTAATTTTGTGTTGCCTTGGGAAGAAGAGGTGGCTCCCGCGACGGTATTCAAGGCCTATCATGATGCGGATAACTTCTACTTCTCCTTTGTTCTCGAAGATGAGGATATCCTCTCTGCGGAAGACCTAGAGGATGAAGACGGGGTGGACGCCCTAGACGGGGTGCAGTTGCTTTTTGCGGCCCATCCCATAGATCGCCCGGTGGAAGGCGCCTTGCCTCCCTATTATGTGGTTTCCATTGACGCATTGGGGCATGTGCATGATTATTCGGCGGTCTATTATCTTCGGGATCAGGATAATGAGTGGGCATTTACGGACCAACAAGTCAAAGGCAGAATTTATGATGGACGCTATTCCGTAGAGGGTGTTATTCCCCTGGAATCCTTTCGGGAACTGGGCTTGCTCTCCGAGGATAACGAAACCTCGTTGCTGGTAGGTCTGTTCCGCCGTGATTGGAGCACCGATGGCGAAGCGCCCCGATGGATTTCATGGATTGACGATCTTGCTTCGGTAACCGAAACTCCGGATGTACATCTGGCTGTATCCTTTGGCCGTTTCAGACTAGCTCCCTAACACCTGCGGTGGTGGGCGTAGCAGGGACCCTTAGGATAGAGGTCTGCATCATCCGGCATCGAGCCGCCCGTGTTAAAAGAGAGGTTCCTAGGGGTCCAGCTGTTATTGTGAGGAGTGTAGCGACGAAGTAATCCAGACGAGTATCTACTGCACTGGATTATTTCGTAGTCGCAAGTGAGGTGTGCCTTGCTCGTTAAGGGCATTAAGGCCTCTGATGGGCTATTGGCAGGGGTTAAGAATGCCGATATTGGTAAGGTATGAATGCCCTGGCAGTATTATATGGGGGTGGCCTTACTGAAGCGGCCTATGAGCCGGTCTTTTCTGGAAAAAGTGCCTTGGCCCTTGCGTTGGAACAGGCGGCTGCGTTCCCGGATACTCGTAAAGTCCTTCTCTTAACCCAAAGTACGCCTATCCGCCACGCTGGTGGTCTTCAGGGCGTTGAACTAGTAGTGGCCGGACAATGGACCAAGCAGCGCGTTCTGAACACCCTGGCCAGGGAAGCGGAGGGGTTTGATTGCACCTATTTTGCCTGGGCGGATTGTCCTTTTTTGGATACCGAGCTTGCCAAGGTCCTGGCGGAACGGCATCTACAGTATGCGGCGGAATATTCCTATGCCGACGGTTGGCCCTACGGACTTGCCCCGGAACTGCTCGCCCCTGGTGTAGGGGGGATTCTTGCAAAAATCCTGGGGGATGCCGACGGCCCAGTAGAGCGGGATATTCTGTTTTCGGTCATACAAAAAGATATCAATGCCTTTGATATTGAAACGGTCCTTTCTCCGGTGGATCTCCGGGGTCATCGCCTAAGCCTTACCGCAGATTCCAAGCGAAACCTCCTCCTTTTGACCCGGTTTATGGAAGCGGGTTTTTCTAAGGCCCAAGACGTGGAGGTCTTGATTAGGGAAAAACCGGAACTCCTTAGGACCCTTCCTAATTTTTTTCATATTCAAGCCGCCGGACCTTGTCCTCAGCGCTGTATCCTCTGTCCGTATCCGGGATTTCAGGGCGCGGAGGAGCTTACCCAAAGAACCGATTTCCTCGATAGCGAGCGGTTTGAAGCACTTTTGGGTCGTATTGTCGCCTTTGCCGGAGATGGAGTGATCGATCTTTCCCTTTGGGGGGAACTCAGCCTACACCCGGAAAAGCTGGAGCTTATTCGCCGGGTTCTTGCGCGGCCTGAATTATCCCTGATTATCGAAACCTCTGGGCTGGGCTGGAAACCTGATGAGTTGGAGCGCCTTGCGGTGGAAGCTCAAGAAGCCCTACCCCGGCGCAACGGTATGGCTCCGGTTTCCTGGATCCTTGCCTTGGATGCCCAGGATCCGGCACGGTACCGGGAAATTCGGGGAAACGGGTATGCCGAGGCCTTGGCCACGACCCAAACCCTCACCCGCCTGTTTCCCCAGGACGCCTATGTGCAAGCCGTCCGGGTCAAAGGCTTTGAAGATGACATTGAACAATTTTATCGCTTCTGGAAAGAAGCCGGGGCTCGTATCATTATTCAAAAATACGATCATTTTTGCGGAGTTCTGCCTGCTTTGGGGGCGGCGGATCTCTCTCCGGTAAAACGTCAGCCCTGTTGGCACCTCCTGCGGGATATGGTGATCCTACTTAATGGCACCGTTCCCTGTTGCCGGGAAGATCTCGCGGCCCTCACCGGGACGCCGGGGAAAGGACTCTGGGGCAATGTTTTTTCGGACCCCTTGGAAACCATCTGGTCCCGGGGCGGGATCCTCTATGAAGAACAGTGTATACCGGCTTACACGGGAATATGCGCGGGGTGTGATGAATACTATACCTACAACTTTTAATGATTCCTTGCCTTCATATACTGCCGTGGGGGGAGTTGAACGGAGAGCCTCTACGGGGCTTTCTGCAGTGTTGTTGGGCAGAGGCGGAGGCCGGTATCCCCGGCGTACCCGTTTTCAGGAACTGGAAAAGATTGGGTTTGATTATATCATCTCCATGGAAGGCCCACAGGAACGGTACGATGTGGAAGAACTTTCAGGACTTTTTCCCCAGGTCCGGTTTATTTTGTTAAAGGAAGCGGTCAGTATTGGGGAACAGATCAATCTGGCTGCGTCGGAACTCTCAAGCCCGCTTTTTTTTGTCTTACGCAACGATCTGCGGATCCTCCATAGCGGTGGAGCTTCCCGAATGGAGGAGCGGCTGCGGCTGGGCAAAGAAGAACGGTACAAGGGAGAAGGGCAAAAAAGCCAGTATAAACGCCTTTGCACCGTTCCGTTGATTCAGAATTCCCATTTTGAAACCTTGCCCACCCTCATCGCGCCTGCGGTGTTTCGTTCTACGGTGAAACCGCTCTTCTTTACCCCGATCAAAGAAGGGCAACCTGCTTTGTATCCCTTCGACGGCGTGGGTATCTATGACCGGACCCGGTTTATCCGTCTGGGGGGCTTTGACAGTACCTTGAAAAGCACCCACTGGCAGCTCATGGATTTCGGATTCCGGGCCTATCTCTGGGGAGAACAGATCGGCGCTACCCAGCTTATCCGTCTTTCCTATGACGGTGAAACCCCGCCTGAGGATAGTACAGCCGATGAAAGTTACCGGCGTTTTTATCTCAAGAATTTGGCGCCGGTTTTCCGTGGGGATTCGGCTTCAATTCCGCTCCGGTGTTTCCCACGGTATTTTTGGCGCAGCGGCAAAACCCTTCTCGCAGCGTGGCATGATTTTTCCCAGGGACGGCGCTGGGTAAAGACGAACTGTTACCGATTCCGTAGTGACGCCCGAGCCATAACTGAGCTGTGGGAAGACATGGGCGAACTATCGGAGGATCATACCCGGATACTGGAAGAAGGAAAAACGGAAATTACGGGTATGGAAATGCTTAGGTTTGAACCGCCGAAACGTGAACCGGAACGCACGGAAGGTTCAAGGTCCGAGGAATGATGACCGCAGTGGTACTACAGGCGCGGCTTGATTCGAGTCGCCTTCCGGGCAAAGCCCTCATACCCCTGGGAGGGAAGCCCCTGGTCCTACGGGTTATGGAGGCCCTCAAAGGGATCGCCTCGGATCGGTATGTGCTTGCCTGCCCTGAGGACTGTATGAGTACCTTTGGCCCTTGGGCGGAACAGGCCGATTTTGACCTGATAGCGGGATCCAAGGAAGACGTGCTGGGCCGATATTGTGCCGCAATACGCCGTTTCGGTATAGATCGGGTGATCCGGGCTACCGGGGACAATCCCTTTGTGTTTGTGGATGCGGCGAACACCCTCAATCAGGAAGCGGTGAGCCTCAAGGCGGATTATGCCGGTTATAGTGGACTACCCTATGGAGCAGGGGTGGAATCCGTGGCCGCCGAAGCCCTGCTCCGGGCCGAGCGGGACGCTTCCCTCCCGGCTGAACGGGAACACGTGTGTCCCTACCTATATACCCATCCTGAGCGGTTTCGGTTGCACCGGCCTTTGGCTCCCCTGGCATGGCAGGAGCCCTCCCTGCGGATAAGCCTAGATACCCCGGAAGATTACCAGCGAGCGGAGGTCTTGTTCGAGGCCCTGGGTACGTCGGGCCCTGGGCGTTTTGAGGGAGTCGCGGTCATCGCGGCATACCACAAAAGCTGCGAGTCCTTAGCGGGTGTGCTGCCATGATGCAGGGCCCCCTCCTGGTGGTGGCTACCGGGGAAAAAGGCCGTGGGGGCGGGCATCTGGTCCGATCCTTGGCCCTGGTCCGGTCCCTCCGGGCCTTGTATGTAGAGGCGTATCTCGCTATCCCAGAGCTCGAAACCCCGGAGGTCTTGGCCCAGAGTGCCCGGCTTATGGGATCGGAAGCGAAGATTGATGCATCCTGGCTTATGGGGGCCACCGAAGCTATGAGGAAAGGACGCTGGGAGTGTATTATCCTGGACCGGTTCAGAACCGCCCCGGATGAATTCGAGGGCTGGGCGGCTTTAGGGCCCCTGATCGGTATTGACGAGGGGGGAGGCAAGCGGGATCGCTTCGATTTTCTCATAGATATGCTTCCCAGTCTTCCTTCCTGGCTTCCTCCCAATATCCTCGCCCCTAGTCTCCTCCCCCTGCCTGAGAAGCGCCGGTCTTCTTTTGCTGCTCCCCTCAGAGGGCCTTTGAAAATACTGGTGAGCTTCGGCGTCGAAGACCCTCGAGAGCTTACCCTGCCGGCCTGTCTTGCCGTACACGTGCCGGGTCAAACGGAGACTACCGCCCTTTTCAGTGGGCTTGCGAAGACTGTTCTAAAGGAAACAGTCCAGGAGAGCCTCCGCACTGCGGGCATCCAGGTTGTGGCGGGTGTGGTGGAACTCCGGGAACAGCTTGCTTCTTATGACCTGGTGATTACCCATTTCGGCCTTACGGCCTTTGAAAGCCTTGCTGCCCGTGTGCCGGTGTTCCTTATATCCCCTGGGGCCTATCACGAGAAACTTGCGCTCCATGCAGGGTTTATGTCCGGCGGTGTCGGGGAACAGGGGGCGCGCCAGTTGCGGCGCATCCTGTATAGGGCGCCATCCCTTGCGCTCAATGCTGATGCTCTTAAGGTCTTGGGGGATCGTTGCGAGCAGCTGCGGGTGCGTTATGGGCTTGATGCCGGCGCTTCCCCCCAAGGACTCGGTGATGTAGTGAAGCACTATACCCTCAGGGCCCCCGCAGCCTGTCCGATCTGTGGCAATGCTCCTTCGGTTCAGGACCCGGTCCGCGCCCGCTTCCCGGACCGGACCTACCGGCAGTGCCAGCGCTGTGGTATGGTGTATCTCCTGCGCACTACGGCGCCGCCCATCGAATATGAGAGGGATTATTTTTTTTCCTTTTATAAGCGGCAATACGGCAAAACCTACTTGGAAGATTTTCCGAATCTGGTACAAAACGGAAAAAAACGGCTCAAGCATAGCAAGCAGCTCCTCCGGGGAACTCGTGGCAGCTGCGAGGCGGCTCCTACCGAGCCGCAAAGGCGACTTTTAGATATAGGCTGTGCCTATGGTCCCTTCCTGGTTGCCGCCCGGGAAGAGGGTTTCTTGCCCTTTGGCATGGACCCTGCGGAAGATGCGGTCCGCTATGTGCGGGAGGAACTGCATATTCCCGCCTTCCGAGGGTTTTTCCCGGAGACTCCGGTGCCTGAGGATGTAGCGGCTCCGGGGTTTGACCTTATCTCCCTATGGTATGTGCTGGAGCACTTTGAACGGCCGGGGCTGGTGCTTGCCGAGCTGTACCGACTCCTCAAACCGGGGGGCGTCTTGGCCTTCTCTACTCCTTCCGCTTCGGGTATATCCGGGTGCAAGTCTTTTCGGGCATTCTTGGAACAAAGTCCTGCGGATCATTGGACCCTTTGGCGTCCCGCTCGTACCGGGACTTTGCTCAAAGGTTTTGGATTTCACGTCAAAAAGGTCGTGGTTTCCGGCCATCATCCGGAGCGGTTTCCTCTGGTAGGCCGGCTTTTGGGGGAAGGGCGGAACAAAAACACGCTGGTATACGGTCTATGCCTCTGGATAAGTCGTATATTTCATCTGGGCGATACCTTCGAGGTGTATGCCGTCAAAAAATGACGGCCCGTGCGAGGCCGGTTGTACAATCAAGAAAGGGAAGATGATATGCAAGAACGGTTAATGATCTTGGGGGCGGGGGTGATGCAAGGACCTGCTATCAAAATTGCCAAGGCGTTAGGGCTTGAAACGGTGGTGGTAGATGCGGATCCTCATGCTCCCTGTGTCTCCTTAGCGGATCGATTCGAACAGATCGATTTAAAAGACCAGGAAGGTGTTGCGGCCTTTGGGCAGTCCCTTAAAGCTGAGGGAGGCTTGGGAGGGATTATGACCGCAGGAACCGATTTTTCGGCTACCGTGGCCTGGGCAGCCGCCCGGATCGGGCTTCCGGGAATCCCCTATGAGGCGGCCCTCAATGCCTCGGACAAGGAGCGGATGCGCCGATGCTTTGAAGCGGCAAAGCTCCCTTCGCCGACATTCATGGTGGTGGAAGGGGTGCTGCCTGCAACCTTTGCGCCTCCTTTTGGGTATCCGCTGGTGGTTAAGCCCGTGGACAACATGGGCGCCCGAGGTTGTTGCATGGTTGACTGTCCTGAAATGCTGAATCCTGCGGTGGCCGATGCGCTCAATTTCTCTCGAACCCAACGAGTCATCCTAGAAGCCTACATGGAAGGGCCGGAATTTTCGGTAGACGCCTTGGTATACCAAGGGGATATTCGTATCTATGGTTTAGCGGATCGGCATATCTTTTTCCCACCCTATTTCATTGAAATGGGCCATACTATGCCGACCGCCCTAAATACCGCAGAGACTGAAAACCTTCTTGAGGTCTTTAAGGCGGGGGTCCGGGCTTTGGGGATCACCAACGGCGCGGCCAAAGGTGATATGAAACTCACCGCCCAGGGGCCTATGATCGGGGAAATCGCGGCGCGCCTTTCCGGTGGGTATATGTCGGGCTGGACCTATCCCTACTCCTCCGGGGTTGAAGTTACCCGGGGAGCCATCCAGATCGCCTTAGGTAGGCCTCCCCAGGGCCTTGAGCCGATCCGCCGGTGGACCAGCGCGGAACGGGCCATTATTTCCATCCCCGGTACGGTCCGGAGTGTGCAAGGCAGTGAAGCAGCCCAGGGGCTTACCCATGTACGGGATCTGTTTCTCAAGATTAAAGAGGGAAGCCGGGTCCGGTTTCCTGAAAACAACGTGAGCAAGTGCGGGAATGTTATCAGCGCAGCACCCACTCGGGAAGCGGCGGTGAGCGCTGCGGAAGAAGCCACCCGGCGGGTGTTGATCCGCCTTAAAGCGCCGGATACGGAAACTGAGGCATTTCTCGCCGCTGATGCTGGGGACCGGGGCTTTCCTCCGGGGGCATTTCGGGTTTCCCCAGCCCTTTGTTCCCTCCTTGAGGCTTTTCCAGAACCGGAATATGGGTCTGGAAAAATCCTGGGGTCTCTGGAAACGGCTCAAGTGGTCTTGCTGCAGTTCCTACCCTTGATCGAATCAGGGCTCCGGGATTATATGGGAAGAACCGTGCAGGAAAGCCTTGACGCGGTGAGGACCCTCACCGGGTTTCCCCTTCCTTTACGGGAAGCGGACGCCCTGGATGAGCTTCAGCTTCCCGGAACCATGGCGCTAGGCCGCCGTTTTTGGGCCGCTTTGATCCGGGGAGGGTATCAAGGAGCGGTATATAGGATAGATACCCTGGTATTGCGCCATTTTTGTTGAACTAAGAACCAGTAGTACGGATATGGGGCCTCTATGCATAACCGGCGTTTCTTGATAGGGCTCGTATTTTCCAGTCTTCTCTTGTTATCTGCACAAATCGTGGGATTTGGGGATGAGAGAGTCCTTACCTTAGACGAGACATTGAAGAACCTCGGTTCTTCAGGCGATGAGGTTACCTTCCGCTGGGATCCCTTTTTCCAGGCCGGAGTTTTTTCCTGGGCGGAACAGTACGTCTCCTTCCGAGTGGGGACCCTCGGGGAAACGGGCCTGGTCATACGGAACGGCAAGGAAATCCTTTCGTTGCCCACCCCCTATCTTGAGCAGGGAACCTTGCACTTTCCCCTGGCCTTTGTGAACGCTTTGGATAAGGCCCTGGAAGAGACCCTGGCCCAAGAAGCGCCGGTACAGTTTCGTATTGCCGCAATTGTGGTGGACCCTGGGCACGGCGGTAAAGACACCGGAGCCGTGGGAAATCATACCATCAAGGGGAAACCTGTGCGGGTACAGGAAAAGGACCTGGTACTCAAGATTTCCAAAGACCTCCATAGCCGGCTGTCCCGCAGTTTTCCCGATAAACAGGTTTTATTAACCCGAGACAAAGATACCTTTATCAGCTTGGACGATAGAGTGGCCATCGCCAATGGGATACCCCTCAAGGACAACGAGGCCACGGTATTCATTTCCATCCATGCCAACGCATCCTTCAATAAACATGTACGGGGCTATGAGGTGTGGTATCTCAACCCTGAGTACCGGCGGACCCTCATTGACCAGTCGAAATACAAGGATGTGCAAGAGGTTATCCCCATTTTAAACGCCATGCTGGAAGAGGAATTTACCTCTGAGAGCATTAGGATGGCGGAATCTATTCTGAAACGGTTTGATGAAACCCTGGGCGGTGATTTTCCTTCTCGAGGTATTAAGGAAGAGGAATGGTTTGTGGTGCGGAATGCCCGGATGCCTTCAGTCTTGGTGGAGTTGGGCTTTCTCAGTAATGAAACGGACGTCACACTTTTAACCGATGACGCCTACCTACAGCACTTTTCAGAAGCCTTACATAAGGGTATTATGGATTTCGTGAGTGAGTTTGAAGGCTTGTAGCCCCTGAGGGCCGCTCTATACAATGGTCGTCATGAGAAGCATGGGCATACTAGGTAGTGGTACGAGGATAAATAGGAGAAACAAGAGCAGTTTTAGGGTAGGCTTGGTGGTACGGCGCTTGGTGTACCTGCTCCTTTTGGGGGGCTTTGCGTTCATCCAATTCCGGCATCTGAACCAGGTGCGGAGGACCTTTATCTTCTATAGCTTGGGGGACGGGAAACCGGCGGTAGAGAACCGTCTGCTTTCCCGGTCTCCTACTGAAGAAATCGCCCTCCGCCGGTATGTAGAGGAGGTCCTTTGGGGGCCGGTTGCACCGGATTCCCTGCCCTTGTTTTCCCGGGAAACTCGGCTCAGGTCGCTATTATATCGGGATAAGGTGGTATACCTGGATATTTCCGAAGACGCCGCCTTGCCCCTAGAGGAAGCCCCTGGAGGAGATGTCTTTCTGGGTCTTGATACGCTCCACCGAGGAATCCTGCGGAATTTTCCTGCGGTGCAAGAGGTCAGGCTGTTTATCCAGGGTTATGAGGTGCCGGTCTTGCCCGGTACGGATGAGCGGGGAAACGGGGGGCTCTTTGACCGGTTGATGGGGGGAACATAATTATTTCAAAATTTCCCCAGATTGGAGAAATTAGGGTAAAAAGTCGTTGACAAAAAATTTATATTTTGTATACTAGTTAATAACTAGTATGTTAGAATTACAGACAATTGAAAGGAGCTGTGAATGAAACGTATCTTCATTCTTGTCGTCGTCACGTTGTTGGTAATGGGATCAGTGTTTGCTGAGGAGGCGGTGCTTATCGACTTCTCAAAATTAACGGCTGATATTATGCCCGACCAGAACGACGTGCCCACTCAAAACCGTGCGACCTTGATGGACTTTACCAATGAGGCCACCAGCAACTTCACCGCCCGGCAAAAGGTAGCGATGAAATCTTCTTTAGCTATAACCAATTGGGATGTGGTGTTTTCTTCTTCTGCACAGAATATCACTACCAAGCATCTGAGTTATACTAAAGAAGCCCCCTCTAAAGAATGGGAAAAGGTGATGGGTGTTCGTATTCACTTCCCCGTGGAGGCATTTAACGCCTCGGCGGTGGTGAAACCCCCCTTTGACATTCCCGCGTTTGAACCCCCGGCAACCATCGATGATGATGGCAATATCGAACCCGGTGAGGAATCAGGCGTTACTGGTCCTAGCCGCTTTGAGGGTGAAGCCGATGATGAAGGCAATCCCGCTGGTGGTTTAGGGGTGCTCAAAAACGTCGGAACTATTAAGTCCATCGCGGTAAACGCTTATGGCCTTAATTTCCCCCATGCGCTTTCGGTTATCCTGATTGACGACAAAGGGAACGAGAAGAGCTTCTTCATGGGCTATCTTAACTTTGAAGGCTGGGGTGAACTCCGGTGGGATAATCCCGCGTATGTGGAAAACGTCCGGAACCGGGAACTGCGCTTGTATCCCATCTATCCTGATTCAATGCCCTTCGTGAAGTTTGGTGGATTCCGTATTCAGAAGAGCGCCTCAAGTCTCGGCGGAGATTTCATCGGGTATTTCAAGGATGTTAAAGTCATCTACGATAAGGCCGTTCTTGATACTGAACGGGATATTGATGATGAAGCCCTGTGGAATATCATCCAGGATCGGGAAACCGCCCGGAAGACCGGTGAATTGCAGCGGCTTGGTCAAGCTCAAATCCAGCGGTATTTGGATAAAGAGCGGCAGGCTACCGAAACTACCTTTACTCCCACTGAGGGTGCTAGCAGCGAGGGAGCTGAAGAAGAATAGTATCTTAAGGTAAGTTTGTTTACCCAGTAGAGTATACCATGAATCAAAGGCTATCTGAGAAATCTGAGTGGGTTTTTTAGGTAGCCTTTGATCTTTAATAAATAGGAAAAACTGGGCCGCAGGATGTATAAGCGTATCATCCCCGATCAGAATACTCTGAGAAAAACCTATGAAGGATATGTCCCGGTGAGAACCTTGATTGCCCGGGATATGGAAACCACCCTTGAAGAAAAACTGAAGGTTTTTTCATCCCGCCTTGTGGTCAAGGGTCGGGTCAAGGAATTCGAAAGTTATTATAAAAAATACATCCAACACCTCCAAAGAGACCCCAACTGTTTCAAAGCCTTGTATATTACCGATGTAATCGGCATCAGGATCGTATGCCCTTTTTTTGAAGATATTACCCTGGTGGAGCGGTGTTTGCAGGCCAACTTTGAGGTGGTCGAGATGCAACGAAAGGGTTCTAATTATTCTTTCAAGGAATTCGGCTATGAATCAATTCATTTTTTGATAAAAATTCCTGAAATCCTTATCGAAAAGCGAGGAGACTGCGGTCTGGAAGTCGCGGAGATTCAAATTCGCACAATTCTCCAGGATGCCTGGGCTGAAGTAGAGCACGAACTGGTGTATAAAGCCGAATTTACCCCCTTCGATGAACCGATGAAACGCAAATTAGCCGCCTTAAACGCCAGTCTTTCTCTGGCGGATACAATTTTTCAAGAGGTTAGGAACTATCAGCGGCGGCTTAATGGGGAGTTGGAAAAGCGACGGGATTCTTTTTTTAAGAAAATTGAAGCGTCCATTGATGTCCCTCTGTTCACTCATGAGAACCCCCATAATCCCCTCCAAGTGCACGGGGAGGAAACGCAATATCCAGCAAGCCCGGTTCCCCTATCGCTGGAAGCCGTGGAGGGGAATTCGATTGATGAGCTTCTACTGGCCGCCCTCCAGGCCCATAACGAGCACCGGTTTGCCGAAGCGATTATTCTTTACACCACGATTCTGAATCTGAATCCGCACCATACCATCGCGTCCCTTATTTACAAACATCGCGGCATGGCGCATTTCGCCCAATCCCACTATGACGACGCTATTGAGGATTTTACCCGTTCCTTAGCCTTGGATCGTGCATCCTACAAAGCCCTGTATTTTCGGGGTATTGTGAAAACGGTTTTGCACCGGTACCCGGATGCCATCAAGGATTTTACCTTGTCTCTCGAGATAAACCCCTATCAGGCCTTTTGTTACTATCGCCGAGGACAGGCCTATTATCACCTTGCGGAGCTTCATAATGCCCTTGAGGATGGTAAAGCCGCCTTAGCCTTAGAACCTGATTCCGAACTCATCAAGCGGTTCAAGAAGTTCCTTTTGAAGAAACTCCATCGGTAGCGCCGGAAGTCTAGTCCGGGGTTTTATCCGTGTCCCTCAAGGTCTTTAAAAAGTACCCGTTTGGTTCCCAGGCCCGCTCCCCGTAACCACCGGCCATGAGCCAGGCCGAGGGAATGCCCCGTTCCTGTAGATACCGGTAGACAAGCTGATCCCGCTCAATACAGCGTTTAAGACTCAAGTTAATGAGACTGCTAGAGGGAAGCCCGTCATGCTCATAAGGATCCGCCCCGTCAACCACGATTGCGAGATCCGGCGGGCGGTTTGATGTGCGCGTTTCCAGCAGCTCTAAACCCCGCACTAATTCCGGTACATAGGTATCCTCGGCGCCAGCTTCAATACCGATTTCCACGTCGCTTTGAATCCACGGGGCGCGGTCTAAGGGCGTGGCCTGCAGGGTTTCTTCGTCCAAAGGCCAGCCCCGGGCCATGTGTATAGAAAGGGTGTGAATCTCTAAGGCCGTGTCCGTGTCCTCCTCTCCCTTAATATCCTCGCGCATCCGGGCGAAATGGACCAATTCCGCCGTACCGCACCCTTTATGGGCATCAAGGTCTATAATCCATATCCTCTGGGCCCATGCTTCGGCCTGTAGTTTTCGCGCTGCAATCACTATATCGTGGATAAGGCAAAACCCTGCCCCTCGGTCGTACCGGGCGTGGTGCATACCTCCGCCCAGATAATAACAGAACCCCGGCTTCAATGCCTTTTCCGAGAGGGCAAGCCGGCAGGCGAGGTAGGTGCCCTCAACCTGGGCTAGAGTAAGGCGAAATAGGGCTTCCAAAGGTTTCACCGCCCGCTCCGGTTCATAACGGTGGGGCCGTCCCCGGCGGTCCAGCAGCTCATAGGTG
>JAITJK010000264.1 GCA_031278935.1 Spirochaetaceae bacterium
ACTTCCCCGACCCGGACACTCCAGTAATGCAGGTGAAGACCCCGAGGGGTATGGCTAGGTCAAGGTCTTTCAGGTTATGCTCCGTAACTCCGGTAAGGCGCAAGCAGGTCCCCTTGCCCTGCCTCCGTTCCGCTGGGATGGCCATGGTGAGTGTTCCTGCCAGATATTGGCCCGTAAGGCTCTCCTTAACCCGCATCACCTCTTCCGGCGTGCCCTGGCCTACCACCGTGCCGCCATGTACCCCCGCGCCGGGGCCTAAGTCCACGATATAATCTGCGGTCCGCAAGGTTTGTTCGTCGTGTTCCACCACAATCAGGGTGTTGCCCAGGTTCTTCAGGTACAAAAGGGTATCAATAAGCCGCTGGTTATCCCGCTGATGCAAGCCGATGGAGGGCTCGTCCAGGATATAGAGCACCCCCACGAGGCTGGACCCTATCTGGGTGGCCAAGCGGATCCGTTGAGCCTCACCTCCGGAGAGGGTAGCGGCCTTGCGTTCCAGGGTCAGGTACTCAAGGCCCACGTTCTGCATAAAGCCCAGCCGGGCGCGGATTTCCTTCAGTATTTGGGCGGCTATCTGCGCCTCGGTTTCGCTCAAGCGCAAGGCGTCGAAGAAAGCCAGGGACTCGCTGACCGAGAGGCAGGTGAGTTCCCAAATATTCAGCGCCTTTTGCCCCACCCCGCCCAAGCTTACCCCCAGGACTTCAGGTTTTAGTCGCCTTCCCCTGCAGTCCTCGCAGGGCTTTTGGCTCATAAACTTTTCAAGCCATTCCTTCACCCCCGCGGACTGGGTCTCCAGGTAGCGGCGTTTCAGGTCTTCCAAGACCCCGGGAAACGTGGCTCGGTACTCAAAGCGGCCCGTTTTATCCCGGTTTTCATAGCTTATAGCAATGGCGTCCTTGCTGCCGTAGAGAATCGCATCGAGAATCTTCTTGGGGAGTTCTTTCAAGGGGGTGTCCAGGCTGAACTTATAGTGTCGGGCAAGGCTGTCAAAGCGGCTGCGGTGCCAGGCGGAATCAGGGTTATAGGGCACGATGCCGCCTTGGTTAAAAGACAGAGAGCTATCGGGCATCACCAGGTGGGGGTCGAACTCCAGCTTCGCCCCTAGACCCGAACAGGCGGGGCAGGCGCCAAAGGGATTATTAAAGGAAAAGAGCCGGGGCTGTAGTTCTGGGATCGAGACGCCGCAGTCCGGGCAGGCGTTTTTCTGGCTGAACAAGCGCTCTTGTTCCCCTTCTTGGCCCTGGATGATAAGGAGGAGGATGCCGTCCGCAGCCTGGAGCGCGGCTTCCACCGATTCGGCCAGGCGGGAGCGGATATCCGCGCCGATGACCAGTCGGTCCACGACAATTTCAATGGTATGTTTCTTCTGTTTATCCAGCTTGATTGCCGGCCCATCATCGAAGTTCACCATAATCCCGTCGATCCGCGCTCGGGCGAACCCTGCTTTACGGGCGTCTTCCAGGATTTTCAGATGTTCTCCTTTCTTGGCCCGGATCACCGGCGCTAAGAGCTGCACCCGGCTTCCGGAGGGCAGGGTGAGGATGGCGTCGATGATTTGGTCTACGGACTGTTCCCGGATGACCCGTCCGCATTGGGGGCAATGGGGTGTGCCGATCCGGGCGTAGAGGAGCCGGTAATAATCGTAAATCTCCGTAACCGTTCCCACGGTGGATCGAGGGTTACGGTGGGTTGTTTTTTGTTCTATGGAAATTGCCGGGGAGAGGCCCTCAATATAGTCCAAGTCGGGTTTATCCATACGGCCCAGGAACTGTCGGGCATATGCCGAAAGGCTTTCCACGTACCGCCGCTGTCCTTCGGCGAAGATGGTATCGAAGGCCAGGGAACTTTTACCGGACCCGGACAGGCCGGAAATGACAATAAGTTTATCCCGAGGCAGTTCCAGGTCGATATTCTTCAGGTTGTGCTCCCGGGCTCCTCGGATGACCAGTGTATCCATAAGGGTCAGCATACTGGGAAGCTTTTTTCAAAGCAACCCTCCAGCACCTGCGGTGTCAGATTGCGTAAAAAGACCGCGCAAGATGGAGGAACGGAGGCGCCTCAATCCCTAAGCCCGCAGCCCCCTCAATATGCCTCCATGGCAAGTGGTCCAGGGTAGGTGATTAGGGCAAATGGAGGTAGTGGAGGTGGGCGGGGCTGGCAATGAAGGCATCCCGGTGGACCTTGGTGGTCTTAAAAAGTTCCACCTTAAGCAGTCGCTTGCAGAAGGCAAAGGCATGGGTTCCGATCTTGCTCACGCTGCTGGGAATGCTCACTGCGGTGAGACGGCTGTGGGCAAAGGCATAATTGCCGATAAGCCCCAGACCCCGGGGAAGGCTTATGACGCTCACCTGGGTTTCCGTAAAGGCATTGTCCCCAATAACCCGAAGACTTGGGGGAACGGTATAGGGTCCTGGTCTACCCCGGGGATAGATCAGGAGCGTCTGTAGGGCCTTATCAAACAACACCCCCTCAAGGCCGACAAAACGCGGATTCTCCGCCGATACGGTAATGGCCTTGAGGGTCTTGATGGCAAAGGCCCCGTCCCCAATCGTGGTAACCGTGGCGGGAATATGGACCTCCTCAAGTTTCGTATAGGCAAAGGCGTGCTCCCCAATATGGGTTATCCCCTCAGGAATGAACAGGCCCCGCAATTTCACCACGTAAAAAGCCTCTTTCCCTATGACTTGTATCC
>JAITJK010000004.1 GCA_031278935.1 Spirochaetaceae bacterium
ATCCTTGGTGATCCCCGCATTGTTTACCAAGATGTCAAACCCATCCGCGGCTTTAAGCTGCTCTTGAATGATGGGTTCTAGGGTGTGCAAGGCCCCAAGATCCGCAGATATCCAATGCAGCTTTCCCTGGGATTGGGCGGCCCAGGCCGCAAGGTCTGCGGGTTCCCGGGTTCCCAGACCCCACACCTGCGCGCCTTCCGCCAAAAACCGCTGGGCAATGGCCCTGCCAATACCCCGGGAAGCGCCGGTAACCAGGGCTTTTTTATCCTGCAATACCATAAGGGTACTCCTTTCTTTGAATGACAAAATAATCAATTTTGTCATGGTTATAAATATGCTACGAAACCCCTTAAATGTCAATACCGTACCTTTGCCCCACCTGCCGCGGAGGCATAGAGGGGCAGTACGTAAGCTATGCTCAGGGTTATACCTAATGGGTGGACCCCTTCCGCTTCATGGAGTTCATGGCAGCCCCGGGCTAGAGCCGCCGGGCTTGATTTCCCTTTAGCACAATTTGTCGAGAACCGCGCCAATACCCTGGGAAACCCCCTCCATCAGGGCGGTCTTGATGAGTTGTTTCTGTTCCCCGCTCAGTCCGGGGACATCCCCCTGATCATAAAAGAGGAGATACGGGGGGATGCACAAAGCTGCGGCAATTCTTTCTATATAAAGCACCGAGGGAAAGCGCCGGCCTGTTTCGATTTGTCCAATGTACGAAGGGTCAGTATTGCAGAGTTCCGCTAGTTTTTCCTGGGTGATACCTGCTTGTTTCCGGTATCTTTTCATATTGATGATAAACGTATGCTGAAGCCCCATGAATCCATTCTAATAACCCTCATTAAGCGAATAACAGGAGCTTGACGCTCATATTATTGTTCCATAATATGAGCTAATAGCTATTATTTTGGAAGGGAATAGGGTATGGTCTTTAACTCATGGCAGTTTCTGGTGTTTTTTCTGGGAGTAAGCGCCTGGTACTTCATGTTTACCCTGAAACTACACAAACCCCAGTGGGCTCGGGTCTTATTACTCTTGGCTTCGCTGTGTTTCTATGGCTATGGGAATCCCTGGTATGTAGGGCTTATCCTCTTTTCCGTGGTCATCACCTGGGCCGGGGCGCTCCTTATGGAAAAGGAAGAAAAGGCAAGGATCCGGAAAAAGTTTGTCCTTGGGCTAGTGCTGACGCTGAATCTGGGGGTGCTGTTCTGGTTCAAGTATTACAACTTCTTCGCAGAAACCTGGTATACCTGGGCAGGGCTTTTAGGAGGGCAGGAAACCTTCTGGAAGAAACCCCTGGACATATTGCTGCCCGTGGGAATCTCCTTTTATACGTTTCAGGCTCTGGGCTATGCGATTGACGTATACCGGGGTGCAGTACCGGCGGAGCGGAATCTGTTGTACTACACCCTGTTTGTTACGTTTTTCCCGCAGCTCGTGGCAGGTCCTATTGAGCGGACCGCCCATCTTTTGCCTCAGTTCAAACGGAGCCGGGGCTTTGATTATGACCGGGTAACCTCAGGTCTCAGACAGGCTGCCTGGGGGATGTTCAAGAAGGTAGTCGTGGCGGACCGGCTTGCGGTGTATGTGAACGCGGTCTTTGACGCCCCGGATGCGTATCCTGCTTCGGCCCTGGCCCTGGGGGTGCTGTTCTTTACCTTCCAGATCTACGGGGACTTTTCGGGGTATTCGGATATTGCGGTAGGAACCGCCCGGGTTTTAGGCTTTGACCTGTCGGCAAACTTCCGGGCCCCTTATTTCAGCAAGACCCTGCGGGATTTTTGGCGGCGTTGGCATATAAGCCTTTCCGGGTGGTTCAAAGACTACCTCTACTTCCCCCTGGGAGGTAACAGGAAGGGTTTTGCTCCGGTGAATCTCCTCATCACCTTCATCGTCAGCGGCCTGTGGCATGGCGCAGCCTGGCATTTCGTGGCCTGGGGGCTACTGCACGGCCTGTTTCAAGTGGCGGAGCGGGCCTTAAATATTCGGGAACCTTCAGGACCGGGGAAATACCTGCAAGGAGGGTGCACCTTTGTGCTGGTAAGTTTTACCTGGATTTTCTTCCGGGCCCATACTCTTACGGAGGCGCTGTTTATAAGCGCCCGGCTTGCAGCGCTTCCCCTCGAACTGGCGGGCTTTATACGCCGTCTTCCCCAGACCGGCCTCATAAACTCGGTACGAGAGGCCTTTCAGTTAGGCAGCGCGCTGCAGGGGGTTACCAGTCCTATTCCCCAGTTCAGCATTACCCAGGCCGGACTTTCCCTTATCTGCATAGCCGCGCTGCTTGTGGGGGATTGGGGTATCCATACGGGCAAGATCCGGGTGAGCCGGCTGTCCCTGGTTCCCCGGTGGGCCGTGTATTACACCCTTATCTTTACGGTGTTCCTCAGCTGGGATCAAGGGGCATCGCTGTTTATTTACTTTACCTTTTAGGAGGCATGATGCAACGGTTTTTGGGCAAACTCTTGGTCTTCGGCTTTCTTTTCCTCCTGGGTATTCTGGGTCTCCTGCTGCTCCCCTTGCCTTCTCATACGTATAATCTGGCAATCCTGGATAAACACCGGCTCCTTGAAGGGATGGGAAGCCCCAAACTGGTGATTGCCGGGGGGTCAAACTGCGCGTTTGGTATCGACAGCCAGGCCCTAACCGAAGCCCTGGGGATTCCAGTGTTCAACCTGGGGATTCATGCGGGTTTCGGGCTGGGCCGGATTCTGGATGACGCGGGGAGGTTTCTTCATGCAGGGGATGTACTGCTCGTCATCCCGGAATATAGCCACTTTACGGATGCCTGGAATGGCGGGGAGGCGGCGTATGGGCTTATCTTTAACGCCCGGCAGTACCGGCTTTTGCTGCACCCCGGTTTATACGGGCTTCCGGGGGAATTACCGTCCTGTATTGTTACCCATCTGCAAGGGTTCATCGCCAGATTCCGTCCGCCCAATCCCCTAGCCTATAGACGGGACGGATTTAATCAATATGGAGATTACATCGACCACCTGGATAGGGAGAACCAAGCCTTTGCATCAAGGCTGGCCTTGAGCAGGCTCGACCAGAAGGCATTGAACCGGTTCTTTCGGTTTGTGGAGTCTTGTGAGGCCCAGGGGATTCGGGTAATCCTCTCCTATCCCAGCTATGAAGAAGCCTCTTTTGCCGCTTCCACCGACCTTATCCGTACCTTAGACGGGATTCTCAGGGAACAGATAGCGGTGATTTCCCGGCCTGAAACCTATTGCTTTCCCCGGGACTGGTTTTACGACACCGCCTATCACCTTAACCGGGAAGGCCGGCAGCAGCGTACCGAAGCCCTGCTGCGGGATATAGCGCGTTCCGGTCTGTTCTCCACAAGCCCCTAGGTTCCCGGAGCGGGGCATCTGACCCCGGCGGGCGAGGGGTGAGGCCCCTAGGGTCTCACCGGCAAATGGCGAGTTGTTATTTGGTGGTGGATGGGGTATCATAAAGCAACATTTCTTAGTATGAGCGAGGTCGTTATGCATACTGTTCTTGACGCATTGGGGAGCATCGGCATCGTGCCGGTCATTAAAATCGATGACGAGACCCGGGCCGTGTCCTTGGCCAAGGCGCTTATTGCCGGGGGCATCCCCTGCGCGGAAATAACCTTCAGAACCGCCCAGGCGGAAGAAGCCATACGCCGCATCCGGGCAGCCGTACCGGACATCTTAGTCGGAGCCGGCACGGTGTTAACCATCGCCCAGGTTGATAAGGCCATAGACGCGGGAGCCCAATTTATTGTAAGCCCCGGCTTTAATCCCCCCGTGGT